>NZ_JBQEPA010000013.1:0-176706 GCF_052056495.1 Phyllobacterium sp. 22229 | reverse complement strand
CGGGCGCAGGCTCCGGTGCCGGGGTTGGTGCAGGCGATGTGGCTGCCGGGGCCGGTGCTGGTGCTGGCGCCGGGGTCTGCGCCAAAGCCAATTGCACCGGGGCCGCCAGGAACAGAACGGCGGCAATCGTCAGAAGAATCTGCCGAAGAAAAGATGAGATCACAGGTTCAGGGTCAGGACTCATCAATCTGGTCGAAATGGTATGAGGCTTTTCGTTCGGATACGAGGAGCAAAGGCGATGGGAATGTTTATCCATTCTCAAGTCCTTTGCGACGCTGTAGCCGGGCGAAAAGACCATATCCTGCGGACGCCGAAACGGCTACAAGCTGCTGTGTCGAGCCGCTCGGCCGGGGGGAAGGCCCCGCCCTTCACACCTCTTCTCGCATCTTTTTGCCGTATCGGCGCCATTTCGATCATATTGGTGAGTCCTGACCCTGGGTCCATTTATGAACAGTTTGCTTCGCCGATTTGCCCGTTCATGTCGGCACAATCAAGGCACTTTCTGCTTTCATTCTCGCCACTGGTCGGCTTGTTGACAGTGCTCGCCGCTATCGTGATGACCATTCCAGCGATGCGACAGTAGCATAAACCAGGGGTAATCATGCATCGTCACACCTGCGGCAGGCCCGAAACTTGCCAAAGTCACAATTTTGCTCGTCTTCACCTCGCGCTCATCTTGACCAGTACAGATGCACACTGTTGACTGGCACAATCGGGAAACAAACGTCCAACCGCAACAGATTCGCTTTCGAGACCAGAAGACCATGATCATCAAATGCCCCTATTGCGGCCCGCGCGACGTCATCGAATTCACCTATCAGGGCGACGCCACGCGCCAGCGTCCAGACCCGGCCTCAACCGATCAGGCCGCATGGAACGCCTATGTCTATGACCGCGCCAACCCCATGGGCGGCCACCGCGAATTCTGGCTGCACAGCGGCGGCTGCCGCCAGCATCTGGTCGTCACCCGCGATATGGCGACCCACGTCATTTCATCCGTGGGTTTTGCCCGCGATGCCGTTGCATCAGGGAAAGGCGGTGATCGCCCATGACCGCGTCACGGCTTTCCAAGGGCGGGCGGATCGACCGCGCCAAGACGGTGCGGTTCACCTTCGACGGCAGGGCCTATAGCGGCCATCCCGGCGATACGCTGGCCTCGGCCCTCCTCGCCAATGGCGTGACGCTGTTCGGCCGCTCGTTCAAATATCACCGGCCGCGCGGTGTCTTTGCCGCGGGCAGCGACGAACCCAATGCGCTCGTCACCGTTCTGTCAGGCGAGGTGCGCGAGCCGAATGTCCGCGCCACGGAACTGGAAATCCATGACGGTCTCGTCACCGAAAGCCAGAACCGCTTTCCCTCGCTCGAACACGATGTCATGGCGATCAACCAGCTGGCCGGGCCGATATTATCGGCGGGTTTCTACTACAAGACCTTCATGGGCCCGGCCATCGGCCCGCTGCGCAGCACCAGGGTCTGGATGTTCTTTGAAAAATTCATCCGCCGCGCCGCCGGTCTCGGCAAGGCGGGCATTGCTGCCGATCCCGACCATTACGAGCGCATGAATGCCTTCTGCGACGTGCTGGTGGTGGGTACCGGCCCGGCCGGACTGCTGGCAGCGGAAGCGGCGGCGGAAACCGGCGCGCAGGTGATCATCGCCGAGGAACGGCCGGTTGCCGGCGGCGCGCTGCTCGCATCGGCCGAACTGATCGACGGGCGCAATGCCGCGGTCTGGGCGCGGGAAAAGGCGGCCGCGCTCGCGGGCCTGCCCAATGTACGCTTCCTGACCCGGACTTCCGTCTGGGGCTATTACGATGGCAATGTCCTGACCGCCCTCGAGCATGTCTCGGATTTCAAGCCGAACCGCACCAAGGGACAGGCGCGCCAGCGCCATTGGGTCATCCGCACCGGCAAGACCATTTTGGCGACAGGTGCCTTCGAGCGGCCCATCGTCTTTCCCGGCAATGACTGCCCCGGTGTCATGCTGGCCGATGCGGTCAGGCGCTATGCCATCGAATACGGCGTGGCTGCGGGAAACAATGTCACGCTGTTCACCAACAATGACAGCGCCTACGAAGCGGCCCGCGCCATGGCGCAGGCAGGCGTCAATATCGTTGCCATCGTCGATGTGCGCGCGGACATATCCGGCGCCTGCATCGAGATTGCCTCGGCGGCCGGAGCGGAACTGGTTCTCGGCCATGCCGTTACCGGCACCCATGCGGGCAAGACGCTCAGCTCCATCACCGTGCAGCATTTCAATGCGCAGACCGGCCATGTCTCCGGCGCGGCGCGGGAAATCAAGACCGATTGCCTCGGCGTATCCGGCGGCTGGTCCCCGGCGATCCATCTCGCCAGCCAGGCGGGCGGCAAGCCGGAGTGGGACGAGGATTTGCAGGCCTTCCTGCCGCCGGAAGCCAACCAGAACTGGGTGACGGCGGGATCGGCGGCCGGGTACATGGATACGGTCAGCGTCTTCTCCGACGGCGCGACCAAGGGCACCTCGTCCAAGACCAAGCCAAAGCTGCCTGCGGTCGACGCCCCGATGTTCGATGCATCGCCCGCCCCGGTGTTTGAAATCGAGCCTGCGGCCAAATCGCAAAAGGCATTCGTCGATTTCCAGCACGATGTCACCGCCGACGATATCCGCCTCGCCTATCGCGAAGGCTTCCATTCGGTCGAGCATTTGAAGCGCTACACCACGCTGGGCATGGCGACCGACCAGGGCAAGACATCGAATATTCCCGGCCTTGCCATCATGGCGGATGTGCGCGGCATCAGCATTCCGGAGGCAGGCACGACCCGCTTCCGTCCGCCGTTCACCCCGGTATCCTTCGGTGCGATTGCCGGCGAGCGTTATGGCGACCTGCGGCCGCACCGGCTGACCCCGATGCATGACTGGCATCTGGCCAACAGCGCCAGGACCTACGAGGCAGGCCTGTGGCACCGCCCGATGATCTATGGCAGCCACGGTGAAACCGTCGAACAGGCCTATGTGCGCGAAGCGCGCGCCGTGCGGCAGAGCGTCGGGATTGTCGATGTCTCGACGCTCGGGAAGATCGACATTCAGGGCCCCGACGCGGCTGCATTCCTCGACCGCGTCTACACCAACATGTTTTCCACCCTGCCGGTTGGCAAGGCGCGCTACGGTCTGATGCTGCGCGAGGACGGCATTGTCTATGATGACGGCACCACATGGCGCCTCAGCGAAACGCAGTTCCTGATGACAACGACAACGGCCAATGCCGGGAACGTCATGCAGCATCTGGAGTTCTATCTGGATTGCGTCTGGCCGGACCTGCGCGTGCACCTGACCTCGGTGACCGATGTCTGGGCCGGGACGGCCGTATCCGGTCCGAAAGCCCGCGCGGTGCTGGAAGCCTGCGTCACGGGCACCGGCGTCGACAATGCAACCCTGCCGTTCATGGGCATCGTGCACGGCTTTATCGGCGACGTGCCGGTCATGATCTGCCGCCTCTCCTTCTCGGGCGAGCTAGCCTATGAAGTCTATTGCGGCGCCGGTTTCGGCACGCAGGTCTGGGAAGCGCTGCTCGAAGCGGGCAAACCCTTTGACATCATGCCCTACGGGCTGGAAGCGCTCGGCACGCTGCGCATTGAAAAGGGCCACGTCACCGGCGCCGAAATCGACGGCCGCACCACCGCACACGACCTGCATCTCGACTGGATGCTGTCGAAGAAGAAGCCCTATATCGGCTCCGGCATGAAGGACCGCGCGGGATTGAACGATGAAAACCGCCTGTCGCTGGTCGGCCTGATCTCGCTCGACAACCAGTCGATCAATGGCGGCAGCCATATCGTCAGCGATGCGGCGCCGCGTGAACCCGCCGACAGTTTCGGCCACGTCACTGCGGCCTGCTATTCCCCGGCGCTCGGCAAATACATCGCGCTGGCGCTGGTCAAGCACGGCACGTCGATGATCGGCAACCGCGCCTATGCGACGGACCTTCTGCGCGGCAAGCACGGCGCCGTCGAAATCGTCAGTCACCACATGTTTGATCCAGAGGGGAGCCGGATGCATGGCTGAACCACAATCTCCCCTCGGCCATGTCTTTGTTCCGGGTGACCATGGCAACTCCGCCGGTGGCATCGGTCTTGTCCTGACCGAGCGCAGGGATGTTTCCATCGTGCAGGTCACCGCATGGCGCGGAACCATCCCCGCCGTGCTGACCGCCATCGGCGATGTCACCGGATTGAACCTTGCCGACAAACCCGGCGCGGGGCGCAGCGCAGGCGAAAAATCCGCCTTCGGTTTCGCGCCCGGACGTTATTTCGTCGTGGCTCCGTCCGATGATCTGGAGGAACGCCTGCGCAGGGCCATCCCGCTGGAAACCGGCACGATCATTGACCTTACCCATGGCCGCACCGCCATTCGCGTCAAGGGCCCGTGGTCGGAATGGGTGCTGTCGAAGCTGTTTGCCATCGACTTTTCCGAACACGGCTTTCCCGTCGGTTTCGGCCGCGCCACGCTGCACCACGATATCCACGCCAATATCCAGCGGACCGACGCGGAAACCTTCGATCTCTACGTGTTCCGCACCTTTGCCCGCTCGTTCTGGCAGACGCTGGGGCATGCGGCGGCGGAAGTCGGCTACCGCGTCGAATGAGCAGTTTCCGGCTTGTCGCTCGTTATGATGCGAGCAGGCTCTTTGCCGGTTTTCCCGCGATATAGACTTCCGCAATCGTGCGGTCGTCGCCCATGGTCTGCATCAGGAACAGCTCTTCGACGAGGGTTTCCACCGTTTCCATGCGCAGGCGCATGGCCGGGGTCGAGCGTGCATTGAGCACGATGCAGTCGGCTTCCGCCCCCGGCGTCAACGCGCCGATGATGCCCTGCAGCGACAGCGCGCGGGCATTGCCGAGCGTCGCCTGATAATACGAGCGCAGCGGGTGATAGCGCTGGCCCTGAATGTTCAGGATCTTGTAGCCCTCGTCCAGCGTGCGCAGCATGGAATAGGATGTGCCGCCGCCAATATCGGTGGCAATGGCATGGCGCACCGGCGGGTTGGATGCCTCGAGGCGCGCCAGATTGAACAGGCCGCTGCCGATGAACAGATTGGAGGTCGGGCAGAAGACCGCGACGGACCCGCTATTGGCGATGGCAGCAATTTCCGCATCTGTCAGATGGATGCAATGGCCAAGCAAAGTCTTGGGGCCAAGCAGGCCGTAATGCTCATAAACCTGCGTGTAATCCCGGCTCCACGGGAACAGCTCGGCGACGAAGGCGATCTCGGCGGTGTTTTCGCACAGATGCGTCTGCACGTGCAGATCAGGATATTCGCGGGCGAGCAGCCCGCTCAATTCAAGCTGTTCCGGCGTCGATGTCGGTGCAAAGCGCGGCGTGATGGCATAGAGCTGACGCCCGGTGCCGTGCCATTTGCCGATCAGCTCCTTGCTGTCGTCATAGCCCGACTGAGCCGTGTCGAGAAGACCTGATGGCGCGTTGCGGTCCATCATCACCTTGCCCGCGATCATACGCATGTTGCGACGGTCCGCCTCGGTGAAGAATGCCTCGACCGATGCCTTGTGCACGGTGCAATAGGCGGCGGCCGTGGTGGTGCCGTGGCGGATCAACTCATCGAAGAAGGCTGAGGCGATGCGCTCGGGATGGCCCTGATTGGAAAACCTCTGTTCCTCGACAAAGGTGTATTTGTTCAGCCATTCCATCAGTTCGCCCGCATAGGAGGCGACAACCTGCATCTGCGGGTAATGGATGTGCGTGTCGATGAAGCCCGGCATGATCAAATGCGGGCGATGGTCGATGACCTCGACATTCCTGCCTTCGCCGGCGCGCAACCGGCCATAGTCGTCGATGGCCCGGATCTTGCCGTCGCGGATCAGCAGCCCGCCGTCCTCGATATAGGTAAACGCGTCCGGGCTGGCGTCGCCAGCCAGCGGCTCGTCGTGAAACGTCAGCAGACGTCCGCGTAACAGAAGTTCGATCATTGCGTGGATTTTCCCGATACCGCAGAACGATACCACGCCACGATCCGGGACCGCTCGGCATCTGTCATCTGCGTCAGGTTTCCCGGCGGCATGGCGTGGCTGGCTCCGGCGAACAGATAGACCTGGCTGGCATGAGTCGCAATCAGTTCATCCGTATCGAGGCGAATTCCCTTGGGCGCGTGCACGATGCCCTCAAAGGACGGCTCCGCCGCGTGGCACATGGAACAGCGCCCCATGACCGTGTCGCGCACCTCCTGAAAGTTCTGCGCGGCGAGAAACGGCGCGGCGGCATTCGAGACTTTTTCCGGTCCCTGCAACATCTTCGGCACCGTCGACAGCCAGATGATGACGATGAACAGCACGGCCGAGGCCAGCCATGTCCAGTGCGGATTGCCGGTTCCGGCATGTTTCGAGTTGAAATAGTGGCGGATGAGCACGCCGATGATGAAAATCAGCGCGGCGATGATCCAGTTGAATTCCGTCGAACTTGCCAAGGGATAATGATTGGACAGCATCAGGAAAATGACGGGCAGCGTCAGATAATTGTTGTGCGTCGAGCGCTGCTTCGCCTGCTTGCCGAGCTTCGGATCGGGCGTCTTGCCGGCGATCAGGTCGGCGACGACCTTCTTCTGGTTCGGAATGATCAGAAGGAATACATTGCCCGACATGATCGTGGCGGTGAACGCACCGAGATGCAGGAAAGCGGCGCGCCCGGTGAACAGATGCGTATAGCCCCATGCCATGAAGACGATGACCGCATAGAGAATGAGCATCAGCGCCGTGTCATTGTTCGCCAGCGGCGACTTGCACAGGAGATCGTAAATCAGCCAGCCGAGGCCGATCGACGCCAGCGAGATCAGGATGGCGACCGGCGTCGATACATCGAGAACATTGCGGTCGATGAGATAAAGGTCGGCGCCCGCATAATAGACGATGCACAGAAGCGCAAAGCCTGAGAGCCAGGTGGCATAGGACTCCCATTTGAACCAGATCAGATGTTCCGGCATGTTGGGCGGCGCGACCATATATTTCTGGATGTGGTAGAAGCCGCCGCCATGCACCTGCCATTCCTCGCCATTCACCCCCTGCGGCAGGCCCTGATGGCGGCGCAGTCCCAGATCGAGCGCGATGAAATAGAAGGATGAGCCGATCCAGGCGATTGCAGTGATCACATGCAACCAGCGGGCGGCAAAGCTGAGCCATTCCCAGAAAATAAGGTAATCCATCGGGGCCTCATGCAAAGCATCACAATGCGTGTGTTCGCGGCCCGATGCAAGGTGATGAACTACTTGGAATCGTGAAAGATAATCCCGAGTGTATGGCGCTGGCCGCTGCGCACGCGGCTCACACCATGGCGCATGTTGACCCGGTAATAGCCGCGCGATCCCTTGACGGGGCGCTGGCTGACCGGAAAGACCACGCCATCCCCCTGCCGCAGCGGCACCACCTCCGCCCGCGACTGCATGCGCGGGCGCTGCTCGGTCAGCACGAACTCACCCCCGGTGAAATCCGCTCCCGGCTCTTTCAGCAGAAACGCCACCTGCAGCGGGAACACGTGAATGCCATAGATATCCTGATGCAGGCAGTTGTAGTCGCCCGCGCCATATTCCAGCAGCAGCGGCGTCGGCCGGTCCTGCCCGGCGGCATGGCAACGCGCGATGAAAGCCGGATGCGCCTCGGGATAGCGGATGTCGATGCCCATCTGCCCGTTCCAGCGATTGGCGATATCGGCCAGCGGCGGATAGAGCGCTTCCCGCAACCCGTGGACAATTTCGGGGAGCGGATAGGAGAAATACTTGTATTCCCCCTGCCCGAAGCCATGCCGCGCCATGACGATGCGCTTGCGGAAGATGGTATCGTCGGGATAGGCATCCGCCAGCATCCGGCATTCGGTCTGCGACAGGACATTACGCAGGATGGTGCAGCCGGAAGCCTCCATCTCCGTTTGTGCGGCGGTCCAATCAATAGGGCTCAGCTCTGGCATTGCGGCATCCTTACTCACGCAGAAAGTCCTGCACAGGAGACAGCAATGCGAGCTGATCGACCACCCGTTTCCTGCGCAGAGTAGGATGAAAGGGCCTGCGCTTCACAAAAACGACGGTTTTTTTGGTCATGAGGCCGGGTGCGCGACGATTTTAAGTGACTCAGCATCCCGGACTTCATAAATAGAGTCGCAACGGGGTCTGACAGACCGCGAACGGGAAATGCTGGAAACGCATATGGGCTTGAACAGAAATGGCAAATCAGAAAGGCGTGGATCCGCTCCGCTGCTGATTTCTATCTTCTGGCTCATTGCGACCCTGGGCGCCGTCTATATCGCCGCTCCCGAAACGGACCTGCGCAACAACCGCGCCAGCGCGCCGGTGCGCGACGATGCCCGCCTCGCCCATGAGAGCGACAATCGCTCCGCCCCTGTGCAGAACTCCATGCGCATCGCAGCGCTCGAAGCCCTGCACCTGAAGATCAAAAGCGGCCTGCGCGCGGATACGAATTCCCATGACGGCATTGTGCCGGACGGGAATGCCCTGATTCTGGCCGGCGCACAGTCTGCCGCCCCCTTCGAAACCGGTTCCAGCCTGGCGCTGGACCGGATCAGCGTTTTTAGCGCCCGGGCTCCACCCCTCGCGCTTGCCTGAGGCAATCCGTTGCTCGGCAACGGTTCCAACGCAACACCATCGGCAGCCGCCCGGAACAGACGTGACCATTTCCCGGCAGCCTCGCCGCAATTCATGACGGAACACTGATATGCGCACTTCGAAATGGGTTCTGGGAACCTATATTTTCATCATTCTTGCGGGCATCATTCTCGCACTGCCCAATATTTTCACCAAAGCACAGCTCGATGCCTTGCCCAACTGGCTGCCGAAAAAGCAGATTTCGCTCGGTCTCGATCTTCGCGGCGGTTCCTATCTCGTTCTTGAAGTCGACGCCGCGGCCCTGAAGAAGGACCGCGTCCGTGCCATGCTGGACGATGCGCGCAACAAGCTGCGCACCGAACGCATTCAGGCGCAGTCGGTGCGCATCGCCGGTGATTCCGTCATCGTGACCATTGCCGACCAGGCTCAGCGCGACCGCGCCGTGACCGTTCTGAAGGAACTGACGGCCCAGGTCGCCCAGGTCGGCTTCGCCGCCCCGGTCAGCGACATCGATATCACCTCGGCCGACAACACGATCCGTCTCACCCTGACGGATGCCGGCATGAAGGACAGGCTCGACAACGCCCTGCAGCAGAGCCTTGAAATCGTCCGCCGCCGCGTCGATCAGGTCGGCGTGGCCGAACCGTCGATCCAGCGCGTCGGCTCCGACCGTATCGTCGTCCAGCTTCCCGGCCTGCAGGATCCGTCCCAGCTGCGCGCGCTGCTCGGCAGCACGGCGAAGATGACGTTCCACATGGTCGCCGACCGCAATTTCGGCGATACGCCGCCGCCCGGCATTTCCATCCTGCCGGATGCCAAGAATCCCGGCCAGACCTATCCCGTCGAGGACCGCGTTGCGCTCAGCGGTGAACGCCTGACCGACGCCCGCGCCGCCTTCGACCCGCAGACCAACCAGCCGATCATCTCGTTCCGCTTCGACAATGTCGGTGCACGCCAGTTTGCCGAAATCACCAGCCAGAATGTCGGCCGTCCCTTTGCCATCGTTCTCGACGGCAAGGTGCTGACCGCGCCCGTCATTCAGGTGCCGATCACCGGCGGTTCCGGCCAGATTACCGGCAATTTCACGGTGCAGGACACGGTGACAACAGCCGCCCTGCTGCGCGCCGGTGCCCTGCCCGCGCCATTGACGGTCATCGAAGAACGCACGGTTGGTCCTGATCTGGGCGGCGACGTCATCAAGATGGGCATCCTGACCGGCCTTGTCGGCTTCGCCCTCGTCGTCGGCTTTATCTTCGTGCTCTATGGCGCATGGGGCTTCATCGCCAACCTGGCGCTGGCGCTCAATGTCATCCTGACATTCGGCGTGCTCAGCCTCATCGGCGCCACCCTCACCCTGCCCGGTATCGCCGCCATCATCCTTGGCATCGGCTTTGCGGTGGATGCCAACATTCTCATCAACGAGCGTATCCGCGAAGAAGCCCGCAAGGGCATCGGCGCCATGGCCGCCGTCGACCGCGGCTTCAAGCACGCCTACGCCACCATCGTCGATGCGAACGTCACCCACCTGATTTCCACGCTGCTGCTGTTCCTGTTCGGCACCGGCCCGATCCGCGGCTTCGCCGTCACCATGGTCATCGGCACGCTGATTTCGATGTTCACCGCCGTGACCGTCGTGCGCATCGTCATGACGGCCATCGTCCGCCGCCGCAAGATGAAGACCATCCACATCGAGCACGTGGTCAAGCTGGTTCCGGAGACGACGAAAATCTCCTTCATGAACGCCCGCTTCTTCGGTATCGGCGTCTCGATCTTCCTGTCGATCGCCTCGGTGATCCTGTTCATCCACCCGGGCCTCAACTACGGCATCGACTTCAAGGGCGGCATCCAGGTTGCCGTCACCACGTCGAAGCCCGCTGACCTCGCCACCATGCGCAGTTCGCTGGAAGCACTCGGCCTCGGAGAGGTCGTGCTGCAGCAGGCCGGCGGCGACAATCAGGTCCTGATTCGCGTCCAGCGCCAGGATGGCGGCGAAGAAGCCCAGACGGCTGCCGTGACCAAGGTCAAGGCCGCAGTCGAACAGCTCGATGCCGGCGTGAAGATCGAAAGCTCGGAAGTCGTCGGACCCAAGGTCAGCCAGGAACTGGCGCGCTCGGGTGTCCTGGCGGTCATCCTCGCCAGTATCGCCATGCTGCTCTATATCTGGTGGCGGTTCGAGTGGCACTTCGCCCTCGGCGCGATTGCAACGCTCATCCTCGACACGACGAAAACGGTGGGCTTCTTCGCCCTGATGGGGCTGGATTTCAACCTCACCGCCATCGCCGCGCTTCTGACGATGATCGGCTACTCCGTCAACGACAAGGTGGTGGTCTATGACCGCATGCGCGAGAACCTGCGCATTCACAAGAAGATGCCGCTGCGCGAAATCATCGACATGAGTATCAACCAGACGCTGGCCCGTTGTATCTACACCTCGGTCACCATCTTCCTTGCCATGCTGCCCATGGCAATCTGGGGCGGCAAGGCCGTGGAAAACTTCGCGCTGCCGATGCTTTTCGGCGTCGTGATCGCCACAAGCTCGTCGATCTTTATCGCCGCGCCGATCCTTCTGCTTCTGGGAACCTGGTGGGAAAAGAACCACCAGCACCGCATCGGATCGAGCGAGACACCGGCGGTGAAGAGCTGAGCGGAGCCTGATCTGAGCTCTCCAGGCTAAATATCTGCGGCGTATGAAAAAAATTGCATTTCATGCGCCGCAGAACGACAAAAGTTGTTTGCAAGACATCATGTGTACGCAATACTGAGGCAGTCATTAGCTGTTCGCAGTTTGATTTCATTATTTTTCATCACGACCCAGGGGGAGACACCGACATATGCCTCATGAAACGCCGCTGATTGCGACAATCGTTGTGGGCCTTGTGGTGGCCTTCATCTTCGGTGCGATTGCCAACCGTCTGCGCGTTCCTCCCCTTGTCGGTTACCTGCTCGCCGGTGTCCTTGCCGGCTCCCATACACCCGGTTTTGTCGCCGATCAGGAACTGGCGGCCGAGCTTGCCGAGATCGGCGTCATTCTGCTGATGTTCGGCGTCGGGCTGCACTTTTCCCTGAAAGACCTGCTGTCGGTGCGGGCGATCGCCATTCCCGGTGCCATCGTGCAGATTGTCGTGGCAACTCTGCTCGGCGCCGGGCTTGCCTGGATTCTCGGCTGGAGCATGCAGGCGGGGTTTGTCTTCGGTCTCGCTTTGTCCGTTGCCAGTACCGTCGTGCTTCTGCGCGCCATGCAGGAACGCCGCCTGATCGAAACGGAGCGCGGGCGCATCGCCGTCGGCTGGCTGATCGTCGAAGACCTGGCCATGGTTCTGGCGCTGGTGCTGCTGCCGGCCATTGCCGACGCCGTCAACGGCAAGAACCCGGCGGCTGAAGCCGCTGCCCATATCGCCAGCGATCCCATCGCCGCCTATTTCAACCTCGGCATTGGCGGCATCATCGGGCTGACGCTCGGCAAGGTTGCCGCCTTCGTCGCCGTGATGCTGATCGTCGGCCGCCGCGTCATCCCGTGGACACTGCATGCCATTGCCCATACCGGCTCGCGCGAACTGTTCCGGCTCGCCGTGCTGGCCATTGCGCTGGGTGTCGCCTTCGGTGCGTCGAAACTCTTCGGTGTGTCGCTGGCCCTCGGCGCCTTCTTCGCTGGCATGATCATGAGCGAATCCGAACTCAGCCACCGGGCGGCGGAGGAATCCCTGCCGCTGCGCGATGCATTCGCCGTGCTGTTCTTCGTCTCCGTCGGCATGCTGTTCGACCCGATGACCATCATCAACGATCCGCTGCCGCTTCTGGCAACGCTGGCGATCATCGTGGTGGGCAAATCGCTGGCAGCCTTCTTCATCGTGCTGGCGTTCGGTTATCCCACCGGTACCGCCCTGATCATTTCGGCCAGTCTGGCGCAGATCGGCGAGTTCTCGTTCATTCTGGCGGAGCTGGGTGTCGGGCTTGGCATGCTGCCGCAGGAGGGGCGTGATCTCATTCTTGGCGGCGCCATCCTGTCGATCCTGCTCAATCCGGTTGTCTTTGCCGGGGTGGGATATCTGAAACCCTGGCTGGAAAAACGCTCCGCCTCGGCAACCGAAGCCAGCCCCGAGACGACGGTCGTCGAAGAACCCGACGTGGAAGAGCTGCATCCCACCACCCTCACCAACCATGCGGTGCTGATCGGCTACGGCCGTGTCGGCAGTCTGGTGGGCGATGCGCTGAAGGAGGTCGGCAAGCCGTTCCTGGTGATCGAGGATGCCGACAAGACCGTGGCAAGGCTGCGCGACGACGAGGTGGAAACCATCGTCGGCAACGCCGCCAATGGCGATGTGCTGGCCGCGGCCAACCTTGCCGAAGCCAGACAGCTCATCATCGCCATTCCCAACGCCTTCGAAGCCGGCCAGATCGTCGTCAAGGCGCGTGCCGCCAACCCGGCGATCAGCATCCTGGCGCGGGCCCATTCGGACGCCGAGGTCCAGCACCTGCAGGATCTGGGTGCCGACGCGGTGATCATGGGCGAGCGGGAAATTGCCCGGGGAATTGTCGCGCATATTCTCGATCTCGACAAACCGAAGCCGGAGGAGCCGTTATCGGCATAAGCAAAGAAAAAACGGGGTTCGCGGCGCAAGCCAGGTGAGAATGATTGGACGGGAATAGGTATGAAGTTAAAGGATTATATATGGCCGGTGATCGGGTTGGCCGCTGTTGCTGTCTCCGCATGGCTCCTCTACCGGGAGTTGCGGAGCATATCCCTTGAGGATGTGATCCACAGTCTCTATGCGATTCCGACCCACCGCTGGATTCTGGCCGCCCTTGCCTCCCTGCTCGCCTACGCCGCCCTTGCAGGCTATGACCGGATTGCGCTCCTGCATCTGCGCCGCAAGATTTCCTGGCTGTTCATCACCCTATGCTCCTTCACCACCTATGCGCTCTCGCACAATATCGGCGCGTCGGTGATCTCGGGGGCGGTGGTGCGCTATCGCGCCTATTCTTCGCAAGGGATGAGCGCAGCGGAAATTGCCCTGCTCATTGCCTTCTGCTCCTTTACCTTCATGCTCGGCACCATTACGCTCAGCGCGTTCGTGCTTCTGATTGAACCGGAAATCCTGCAGCGCTTCAACAATGAGTGGCCGCTCTCCCTCAGCTATATCCTTGGTTTCGGCGCCCTCGCCTTCGTGCTGCTCTATGTCTTCGGCAGCTGGCTGCAATTGCGGCCGCTGCGCATCCGCAAGTTCACGCTCGAATATCCGCGTCTGACCGTTGTCGCCCAGCAATTGATCGTCGGACCGCTGGAACTGATCGGCGCCGCCGCCATCATCTATTTCACCCTGCCCGAAGCGGGTAATCCCGGCTTTCTCATCGTGCTCGGGATTTTCCTCATCTCGTTTTCCGCCGCCCTCATTTCCCATGCACCGGGCGGCCTCGGCGTGCTGGAACTGGTCTTCCTGACCGGGCTTCCCGACATGAACCAGGCCGATGTGCTGGCGGCCCTCATCATCTTCCGTCTGTTCTACCTGCTGATCCCCTTTGCCCTGTCGTTGCTCGTCGTTCTGTTTTTCGAGCGCTCGCAATTGCTGTTGCGCTGGTACAAGAAAGACAGCGAGAGCTGAGCAGCCAACGCCGGACCGATTTCACGATTCCGGATTTTCGCATTGGAATTTTTTTCCAATACACCCCGACTTTAGACCCCCATTCCTTCAAAGAATGGGGGCCGGCACCTATTTTCAGGCTGTGATTTCAACATTTCCTCCCAAGCTGGAAGGATGAGCGCCTGATGACAACATTGATCATTCCCGGATATCTCGGCTCCGGGAAAGGCCATTGGCAGCGGCAGTGGCTGGCCGATGACGATACCGCCCGCCTTGTCGAACAGGATGACTGGGAAAACCCCGTTCTGTCGCAGTGGCTGCATGTGCTTGAAGCGGCGATCTCGGAAACACCCGGCGCCATTCTCGTTGCCCATAGCCTGGGCTGCGTGCTCGTCGCCCATCTGGCCAGCCGCCCCTCCGCCGCCCATGTGGCGGGCGCCGTGCTGGTGGCGCCCGCCGATGCCGAGCGCATGGCGGTGCAGGACCCGAAATTCCGCAGCTTTGCCCCGCTGCCGCGTCACGATTTCGGCTTTCCCTCCATCGTCGCCGCCAGCCGCGACGACCCCTACATGTCCTTCAACAAGGCGCAGGCGCTGGCAGACATCTGGGGCTCGGGATTTGTCGACATGCGTCATGCCGGCCACATCAATGTTGCCAGCGGTTTCGGCGCATGGCCGGAAGGTTACATCCTGGCGCAGTCCATGCGGCGGCCGGACGATGCCCTTCGCACCAGGCGGGCAGCCTAGCCCGCCTGCTTGCGTTCCAGAACATATTTGAGGATGAGGGTGACGACCGCGATCAGCGCCAGGGTCGACGAGGCGGCAAAGGCCCCGGTGACGTTGTAATCGTTGAACAGCAGTTCGATCTGCAGCGGCAGCGTGTTGGTCTGGCCGCGGATGGCGCCCGACACCACCGACACGGCACCGAACTCGCCCATGACGCGTGCATTGCATAGCACCGCGCCGTAGAGCAGCGCCCAGCGGATATTCGGCAGCGTCACATAGAAGAATGTCTGCAGCCCCGACGCTCCAAGGGTGATGGCCGCTTCCTCGTCCTCGCTGCCCTGCGCCTGCATCAGCGGAATGAGTTCGCGCGCCACGAACGGGCTGGTGACAAACAGGCTGACCAGAAAGATCGCGGGCACCGTAAACATGATCTTGATGTCATGGCTCTCCAGCAGCGGACCGAGCAGGCCCTGGCTGCCATAGAGGAAGAGATAGGTCACACCCGCGACAATCGGCGAGACGGAAAACGGAATCTCGATGAAGGTGATCAGCAGCCGGCGGCCGGGAAAGCGGAAACGCGTGACCAGCCAGGCGACGCAGATGCCGAAGACCATGTTGATCGGCACCACGACGATGGCCGTCAGCACGGTCAGCCAGATCGCATGCAATGTCGCGGGCTGGGTGATCTGCGCGATATAGACGGAGATGCCCTCGCGCAGCGCATAGGTAAAAATCACTGCAATCGGCACGCCGATGAACAGCGCCGACAGCGCCATGGCGGCGAGGATCAGCAGCCAGTGCGCCGTGCGTGCCGGGCGCTGGCCATGCCGCCGGGATGACTGCATTTTTGCGGGCGCGGCGGGCTCAGCTGCGGTCTGCATAACGAAGCTGCCAGGCTTGAATGGAATTGGTGACAAAGAGCATGAGGAATGCCAGCACCAGCATCACGGTGGCGATGGCCGCCGCCGCCGGATAGTCATATTCATCGAGGCGGATGAACACGAGCAGCGACATCACCTCGGTCTCGAACGGCAGATTGCCTGAGATGAAGACGATGGCGCCGAATTCGCCGAGGCTGCGGGCAAAGGACAGGCTGCATCCGGCAATGAATGCCGGGAAAATCGCCGGCCAGATCACCCGCGCAAAAATCTGCCAGTTCGTCGCCCCCAGCGACCGCGCCGCTTCCTCGACATCGACAGCCACATCCTCCAGCACCGGCTGTACGGTGCGGATGACAAAGGGAATGCTGGTGAACATCATGGCGATGGCGATGCCGAGCGGCGCATAGGCGACCTTGATGCCCAGGGGCTCCAGATAGCGGCCAAACCAGCCATTGGCGGAAAAGACGGTGACGAGCGCAAGACCGGCAACGGCTGTCGGCAGGGCGAACGGCAGGTCAACCACTGCGTCCAGCAGCCTCCGCCCCGGAAACTCATAGCGCACCAGCACCCAGGCAAGCAGCAGGCCGAACAATGCATTGAACAGCGTGGCAAGCAGCGCCGCCCCGACGGTAATCTTGTAGGTTGCAACCGCGCGCTCGGACGAAATGATCGCCCAGAAATCCGGCCAGCCGAGATTGACCGACTTGTACAGCATCGCCAGCAAGGGCAAAGCCACGATGACGGCGAAGTACAGCAGCGTCACGCCGAGGGTCAGGCTGAACCCCGGCAACAATCCGCGCTGGCTGGATTTTGAAAACAACGGCATGCTCGGGTTCTAAAGCCTGTTCGCGTGAAAGCAAGCAGAGGTTGAAAAAATGCGGCGCAGCTTGGAGGCCGCGCCGCTTTTTGGATTTTTAGCCGCTGATCAGCGCTTGGTGAAAACCTTGTCGAGGATGCCGCCTTCGCTAAAATGCTCCTTGGAGAGCTTGTCCCAGCCGCCGAAAACGTCCTCAACAGTCACCAGACGCGTTTCCGGGAATTGCGCGGCATATTTCGCCTTGATGGTCTCGTCATGCACGCGGTTGAAATTCTGGGCGAGAATGTCCTGCCCTTCCGGCGTGTAGAGGAATTTCAGATAGGTTTCGGCAATGGCCCGCGATCCGCGCTTGTCGACGACCTTGTCGACAACGGTGACGGGAAACTCCGCCAGCAGGCTGACCGGCGGCACCACCGCTTCATACTTGTCTTCGCCCAGCTGCTTGCGCGTGCCCAGCACTTCCGCCTCGAAGGTGATCAGCACATCGCCGATGCCGCGTTCGGCGAAGGTCGTGGTGGCGGCACGGCCGCCCGTGTCGAACACCGGCACGTTGGCGAAGAGCTTCTTGACGAAATCCTGCGCCTTGGCCTCATCCTTGTTGTTGGCCTCAAGCGCATAGGCATAGGCCGCCAGATAGGTGTAGCGCGCATTGCCCGAGGTTTTCGGATTGGGGAAAATCACCTTCACATCGTCGCGGACGAGATCATCCCAGTTCTTGATATGCTTCGGGTTGCCCGCACGCACCAGAAAGGCCGGCAGGGAATAATAGGGCGAGGAATTGTTCGGCAGGCGCGACTGCCAGTCAGCGGGAATGAAATTGCCCTTGTCATGCAACACCTGCACGTCGGTGACCTGGTTGAAGGTCACGACATCGGCTTCCAGCCCTTCCAGGATCGAGCGGGCCTGTTTTGACGATCCCGCATGCGACTGGCTGACGGTGATGTCCTTGCCCGCCTCTTTCTTGTAGGCGGCCGTAAAGGCCTTGTTGACCTGTTCGTACAGCTCGCGCGAAATGTCGTAGGATACGTTGAGGATTGCGGTGGGTTCGGCGGCATTCACCGGCCCGAGGCCGAGCGCCAGAGCGACCGTGGCATAAACGAACAGTTTCTTCATTGCATTCTCCCAAGCAGCCAGCACGGATCGTGCTGTCGAAATAAACCCAGCCCCATCCAACCCAGCGATGTCATAGGAGAACGGATATTTTTTCCGAGAATGCCGTCAATTTTCCGGGAGAGGAAGAATTGCAATTCCAACAATCACTTGCTTCTTAAAACTTTATTCTAAGAAATACCCAAAATGAAATATTCGCCCGGTCTATCGGGACCGGTTCCGCAATCTGCTTCCACCTCGCGATGCCGCGAGGCAGCGTCTCGATCAAAAGCGTCTTACCAGAAGCCGCGATGCTGCCAGCACCAGAGGAAATCCTCTTCGGTCCAGTTGCGGTGGCGCTTGGCCGAGGCCTCGTCGCTGTCCCGCTTCTTCGCATCGCGTGTCCCGGTATCGAGGGTTTCCGAGGCAAATACCTCGCGCCACAGGCGTTCCGCCCGATTAAAGATGCCGGATACTTCACTGTACATTGCGACCTCCAGAAAACAGTTGGGTTGCAGAGTGCAGCTGTCTCCACGAGACAACCAATACCCGATGATGACCGGTTGTAAAAATTTGTCAACAATCACTACCTGTTTAATCGTGTATCGATTTTAACGCTTTTGCAACTTTTAGAATGCTTAATTCTTTATGAATGATTATTTTTCAGGGCCTTAACAGCCATTTTTAAGACATTTGGCCGCCATGAAAAAACTCCATTTTTTAACATTTTTACACTAGAAAATGTGGAGCGAGGGACTATGACTGCATCTCATAGGGTGGTCAGGCAACAATCATGATTTCGCAGAAAGCCAAATATGCGCTCCGGGCGCTTGTCGTTCTCGCCAGAGCCGATGCCGAAAAGGCCCTCTTCATTTCGGATATCGCTGAAGAACAGAACATTCCGAAGAAATTCCTGGAACAGATCCTGCTTGACCTGAAACACCAGGGCATCGTCATGAGCCGCCGCGGCAAGATGGGCGGCTATCTCCTGCTCAAGCAGGCAGAAGACATCACCTTCGGCGAGGTCCTCAGACTGATCGACGGGCCGATTGCGCCCCTGCCGTGCCTCAGCAAGATTGCCTACCGGCGCTGCGAAGACTGCGACAGCGAAGACAAGTGCGAAATCCGCCATGTCTTCAGCGAGGTCGCCAATGTGACGCGCGGCGTGCTCGATAAGACCACGATTGCCGATTGCCTCGCCTATGGCAACGGCGGCAAGCTGGCAGCCGTGCTCGACAGCTAACCCCTCGGGAAACACCATGACCGCCAATGATCCGGAAACACTGGCTTTTTACGCCGATGAAGCCGTACGTTACGCCAAACGGCCCTGATCAGGTAAAGACAGCCTTTCCGATAACTGGCGTTGACGGCACCGCCACATCGCGCGGCTCCAGCATGCCCGCATGAAAGGCCATGTGCCCGGCATCCGCCGCCTTGGCGAAGGCAGCGGCCATGGCAACCGGGTCCGCCGCCTTGGCAACAGCGGTGTTGAGCAGGATCGCGTCAAAGCCCAGCTCCATCACCGTGGCGGCATGAGACGGACGGCCGAGCCCGGCATCGACGATGAGCGGAACCTCGGGAAAATGCCCGCGCAGGGCACGCAGCGCGTGCAGATTGAGCGGGCCGAGCGCCGATCCAATCGGAGCACACCACGGCATCAGCACCTCGCACCCCGCCTCGAGCAGGCGCTCCGCCACGACCAGATCGTCCGTCATGTAGGGAAACACCTTGAAACCATCCGCGTTGAGGATGCGCGCCGCTTCCACCAGCGCAAACACATCCGGCTGCAGCGTGTCGTGATTGCCGATGACTTCGAGCTTGATCCAGTCGGTGGCAAAAATATCCCGCGCCATCTGGGCGGTCAGCACTGCCTCCTTGACCGTGTGGCAGCCCGCCGTGTTGGGCAGGACATGCACGCCGAGCGACTGGATCAGCGACCAGAACCTGTCGCCGGATTTGCCGCCCGCCATCTCCCGCCGCAGGGACACTGTGACGATGCTGGTTTGCGATGCCTTCACCGCATCCATCAGGATCGCCGGTGACGAATATTGCGCGGTGCCAAGCAGGAGGCGCGAGGACAGTTCGGTGCCATAAAGGGTCAGCATGGCTCAGCCTCCCTGCCGCGGGGTGAGGATTTCCACCCGGTCGCCGTCATTCAGGCCCACGGCAGCACGCGCGGTCGCTCGCACCAGTTCGCCATTGAGCGCGGTCGCCAGCCATTCGCCCTCATACTCCAATTCGCCGAGCAAATCGGCCAGTGTTTTGGCCGCAACCTCGTGCGGTTCTCCATTGACGATCAGTCTCATGATCAAGCTACCTTCTGCGAGTCAAAAACCATCGCTGCCGCCCGCATCGCCATGGCAGGCGCCAGCAAAAATCCGTGCCGGTACATTCCGTTGATGCTGATCACCCGGCCATCGCGCGTCACGCGCGGAAAATTATCCGCATAGGCCGGGCGCACGCCCACGCCGGTCTCGATGATCGCCGCCTCGCCAAAGGCCGGGTGCAGGCTGTAGGCGGCATTGAGCAGTTCCATCATCGACCGCGCGGTGACCGGCCCCGTCGCATCGCTTTCGATCATCGTCGCGCCGACCATGAAGAGGTGATCGGCGCGCGGGACGATGTAGACGGGAAAACGCGGATGGATCAGCCGCACAGGCCGGGCCAGCGCGATGTCGCGGGTTTGCAGGATGAGCATTTCACCGCGCACCCCGCGCAGGTCCGGCTTGGCCGTGGAATAACCGGTGCAGTCGACAATGCGATCGAATTTGCCCTCGTCCCGCTCGTTCTCAAAGCGAACGCCGGATGCGGCCAGCTTCGCCGCCAGCGCCGTCAGGGCGCGGCGCGGATCGAGATGCGCTTCGTCCCTGAAAAACAGCGCCCGGCGGAAGCGTCCCGCAAGGTCAGGTTCGAGACTGCTCAGTTCCTGCGCGTCTAAGCCGGCAAAACCCGAGGTGCGCGAACCAAAACGGTCGAGTTCCCCGGCGTCGCGCGCCGGCGCCAGCACCAGCGTGCCGTTGCGCGTGACACGTCCAGGCAGGGCCGCCTCCCACCAGGAGGCAGCCGCCAGGCCGAGTTCCAGCACCCGCTCCTCCGCGCTTTCCCGCTCGCAATAGGGGGCGAGCATGCCGCCCGCATACCATGAGGCGGTCGAGGACGTATCGCGGCGCGGGTCGAAGACGGTCACGTCTGCGCCCCGCGCCATCAGTTCATGCGCGGCGGTAAGCCCGGCCACGCCAGCGCCTTTGACAAGGATACGCATCAGAAATCGTCACCCGATGCCGGTATGGGCTCACTAGCCGATTTCAGCGGCATGTAGAGATCGCCGCCCTGCCGGAATTTTTCCGCCATGGCTGACATGCCCTCCTTCTGCGCTTCGGCGCGGATGTCGTGGGAAATCCGCATCGAACAGAATTTCGGCCCGCACATCGAGCAGAAATGCGCCACCTTGTGCGCCTCCTTCGGCAATGTCTCGTCGTGGAACAGCCGCGCCGTTTCGGGATCGAGCGACAGGTTGAACTGGTCTTCCCAGCGGAATTCGAAGCGCGCCCGCGACAGGGCATCGTCCCGCACCTGCGCCGCCGGATGGCCCTTGGCAAGATCGGCCGCATGGGCGGCGATCTTGTAGGTGATCACCCCGATCTTCACATCGTCGCGGTTGGGCAGGCCGAGATGCTCCTTCGGCGTGACATAACAAAGCATGGCGGTGCCGAACCAGCCGATCATCGCCGCGCCGATGCCCGAGGTGATGTGATCATAACCCGGTGCGATATCGGTGGTGAGCGGTCCCAGCGTGTAGAACGGTGCCTCGCCGCAGACGGCCAGCTGCTTGTCCATGTTCGCCTTGATCTTGTGCATCGGCACATGGCCGGGGCCCTCGATCATCACCTGGCAGCCCTTGGCCCAGGCAATCTGCGTCAGTTCCCCCAGCGTTTCCAGTTCGGCAAATTGCGCCGCATCATTGGCATCGGCGATGGAACCCGGACGCAGGCCGTCGCCAAGCGAGAAGCTGACATCATAGGCGCGGCAGATATCGCAGATTTCCTCGAAATGCTCGTAGAGGAAACTTTCCCGGTGATGATGCAGACACCACTTGGCCATGATCGAGCCGCCGCGCGACACGATGCCGGTGACGCGGTCGACGGTCAGCGGGATATAATGCAACCGAACACCCGCATGGATGGTGAAATAATCCACGCCCTGCTCCGCCTGCTCGATCAGCGTGTCACGATAGACCTCCCATGTCAGGTCTTCTGCGATGCCGCCGACCTTTTCCAGCGCCTGATAGAGCGGCACCGTTCCGATCGGCACCGGCGCGTTGCGGATGATCCATTCGCGGATATTGTGGATGTTGCGGCCGGTCGACAGATCCATCACTGTATCGGCACCCCAGCGGATGGCCCAAACCATTTTCTCCACTTCCTCCGCCATGGAGGAGGTGACCGCCGAATTGCCGATATTGGCGTTGATCTTGACCAGAAAGTTGCGGCCGATGATCATCGGTTCGAGTTCGGGATGATTGACATTGGCCGGAATGATCGCCCTGCCCCGGGCAATCTCCTCACGGACGAATTCCGGCGTGACATGATCCGGCACCGACGCGCCGAAGGAATTGCCGTCGCGCTCCAACTGCGCTCTTGCGGCGTCGCGGCCGAGATTTTCGCGGATCGCCACATATTCCATCTCGGGCGTGATGATCCCCGCCCGGGCATAGGCAAGCTGGGTGACGGCTTTATCGCCCTTCGCCCGCAGCGGCCGGTTGCGCACCGGAAATTCCGGTGTCAGCCGTTCGCCGGTGACGAAGCCATTGTCTTCAAGCTTGACGTGGCGGCCGTCATAGGCGGCAAGGTCCGCATGACCGGAGAGCCAGCTCGCACGGAGGCGCGGCAGGCCTTTGGCAATGTCGATGACAGCATCGGCATCCGTATATGGCCCGGACGAATCGTACACCGTCACCGGCGGCTCGCCCGCCGTCGGGTGCACCGATATCTGGCGCAGCGGCACGCGCAAATCCGGATGGATATGGCCCGGTTTGTATATCTTGATCGAAGCCGGCAGCGGTCCTGCCGAAACGGTTGGGGTAATTGCGGTCATCATCAGGCTCCTAGGCGGTTAAGCGTGGAAACCCAGTTCTGTGCCGGAAGGATGAAAAGAGATTGCGAATCCGGATACGGATGTGCCGAGGCTGACTCGCATGACTTTCGCACCGTCCCTACGCCAGTATGAACTGGATCAGGTTCAACGGGTCACTGCGCTGCAAAAGCCAGCAGAATCTCAGCCCCTTGTCGGGACCCCCCTGGTGAATGTCTTGAATTGAACGCCCGATCCGCCATTTGTCAAGCGGATCGGTAAAATCGTGTGCGTGGCGCCCTGCTGTTTCCGGACGCCTTTACCGGATCAGGACGCGCGCAACGGCTTCAACGCATTGCTCCACTTGAGCAATTCGCCAAGCATGGTGTTGGCGCTCGCCGTCACCAGTTCATTGGCCTGGAAGACGCCTTCATCGTTGATGAACTGCTGATACGCCGGAACGGGAACGCCTTCGGGGATGGGAACCATGCGCAGGCCGGAAATGAGGCCCTTGACCGATTCGACCGAGCGCAGGCCGCCCGACACGCCGCCATAGCTGACGAAACCGACCGGCTTGTAGTTCCACTCCTGCCAGAGATAGATGATCGCATTGGTCAGGGATGGCGGGGCGAAATAGTCATATTCCGGCGTCACGAACACGATTGCATCGCCCGCCTCGACCAGCGCGCTCCACTTTTTCGTGTGCGCATGCTCGTACTTCTTGGCGCGCGGGTGGTTGGGTTCGTCGAAAACCGGCAGGTTGAGATCGGCCAGGTCAATCAGGACGGGTTCGAACTGGCCATCCTGTTTGACGAAGTCATGGAACCATTTCGAAACCGGCGAACCGGCGCGGCCCGGGCGGGTGCTGACATGGACGATGTTGAGCTTGGGTGCCATTGAAAGGTCTCCATAAGGCTTGAATATCATGGAGCATGCATAGGCGCGGCGTGATGCAACGCACAAGAAGGCACTTTTTTGAAACCGGGTAATATCGATGTGAAGACGACAGTTACGGCGGAGTCTTCATAAAACGAAACCCGCTCCAGCATGGCGTGCTGTGCGGGTTCTGTCGCGTTTTGCAAGGACCGGAAACTCCAGTCATTGATTATCGGTTGTTGTTGAAATCGCTGGAAGCGGCGCCTGGACGGGCAACGCGTTCTTTCTTCTTCGGACCAGGAAGCAGACCTTCACGCTGTGCCTGCTTGCGCGCTGCCTTGCGGGCGCGGCTGACGGCTTCAGCCTTTTCACGGACACGGCGCTCGGATGGCTTTTCAAAAGCCTGGCGCGCCTTCATTTCGCGAAAGAGACCTTCGCGCTGCATCTTCTTTTTCAGGACCCGGAGGGCCTGTTCAACATTGTTATCACGGACGAGAACTTGCAATCGTTTTCCTTACCCATGCTTGTCTCGTCTTGCGGACATAAGCGCCACAATCAGACAAGCGTTTGATGAATTACCACAACGGCAATCCCGAGAAGCGCGGACTTTATTCATTCCCGCGCTAAAAATCCAGTGCACGGGCGCAGTTTTACTGACATGCACTGTATTTCATCCCGGCAAATTCAATATTTCCGCCGGGATGAACCTGTCATTCTGCCAAATCCGCCCTATCGGACGGATTTTCCGCAGGGAATCAGATGGCAGCGGTGATGATGATTTCGACGAGGTAGTCCGGTGTCGCCAGCTTGGCTTCGCCGGTGGCGCGCGCAGGTGTGTTGGCAGGATCAACCCAAGCATCCCAGACCGCGTTCATTTCAGCAAAGTCCTTCATGTCGGCCATCCAGATGATGGCCTGCAGGATCTTGGACTTGTCGGAACCGGCTTCCTTCAACAGGCGCTCGACCGAAGCCAGAACGTCCTTGGTCTGCTCGGTGACGCTTTTGCCCGGCGTGCCGACCTGTCCTGCAAGATAAACCGTGTTGCCATGGATAACGGCCTGGCTCATGCGTGGGCCGACTTCAATACGACGAATGCTCATAGAAAGCTCCTCTAGCAGTTTGGATAGATCGATACTGGACAGGCATATAAGAAAAAAGGGCCATCCGGCCCTATTCAAGGCGTTATAGTTGGGACCCGCCGGAAAGCAACAGAAATCATCGTTCAACCCGTGGTTTTCACGTGCCTTGCCCTCTGACACGAGCCGCCCGCGGCCGTTTGCATCTGCGTTCGCTGCACCGGTATTAACCACGGGAAAGAAGGGCAAATGATCTGACGCAAATGGGCTTATTCTGTCGTTATGTGTCTTGCAGCATCACCGCGCCGCTGCATACTCGGCCATGCGGCGGTAGCAGCGCTCTTGACGGCGACGACCCGCACCAACCAACTGCAAATCACTATTAATTAAACTTTATACTTGCATCACTAGACAACATTACGATTATGTAAGAGAATCTTAAACAAAATTCGACGGGAGTGATAAGTAATTGATATATCCATTCGTTGAAAACATAAGATATGGCGACAGATCCTTGCCGTTTTGTATCGCCGATGAGATCGGATATCATTGGTACGTTGCAGTTGGTAACAACTATACTGGATTTCGCGAGCGTTGCATTTACTTGATCGAACCAGGCTCGCATGTTGTTGACTGCGGCTCCCATCATGGATTGATGACTGTGCTGTTCGGCCAAAAGGCGGGTCCCGCCGGCAGGGTGACCGCTTTTGACGCACTGCCATTCAATGCGGGTGTCGTGCAGCGCAATGCCGAGCTGAACGGGCTGGCAAATGTGGTAACGCATGGCAAGGCCGTCGGGCAGAAGACGGGCACCCACAAGGTGCTGGCCCCGCACAGCAACGTCATCCTCAACGATATCAATGTGCATGCTCCCGATGGTGATCTGGTCGTCGAGGTCATCGCGCTTGACGATGCGGATCTCGGCAAGGTGGATTTTCTCAAGATCGACGTGGAAGGACATGAGGTTGCCGCCCTGAAGGGCGCCCGCGGCGTGTTGCAGCAGCTGCCGTTTATCGACATCGAAATTCACAACTTCATGCAGGTCGACGCGCGTGCCCACTGCTTTGCCATCATGGAAGCCCTGCCGGCCGGCGGATATGTTTTTTCCATCGACGAGGATCCCGAATGGCACGAGGCGCATGAGATCGACATGAATTACCTCATCGGCCTGCCCAACCCTCATCTTCTGGCCAAGCCAAAACAGCGGATGCTCTAAAATCGCGGTAAAATGAGAAAACCCCAAGTCATCGATATGACCTGGGGTTCTGATTGGTGGGCACAGTAGGGATCGAACCTACGACCCGCTGATTAAGAGTCAGCTGCTCTACCAACTGAGCTATGTGCCCGTCAGCCGCTTTGACGACCGAAGGTGGGGGCTCTATAACGGGGCAAATCCGGCCTGTCCAGCCCTTCTTGAAAACTTTATGTCAGCTTTGAACAATAAGTTGTTTAAACAAAAAGCTGTCCCTCTGCCGTCTTGACCGCCGAACCGCCGATACGCCCGCCGGCAAGCTTCTGGTCGGCGATATCCAGCTCCAGCCGCAAGCGCGATGGACGGCCCATTTCCTGGCCCTGCTCCAGCCACAGCCGCAGCAATCCGTCGAGCGGCCGGTCAAAGTGCTGGATGGCGCCAGCAAAAGCTGCCGTGGCGGAACCCGTTGCCGGGTCCTCATAGGTGCCTTCGTCGCTGACAAACATCCGCGCATGAAAATTGCTGTCGTGCAGCGTCGTTTCGCGGCAATAGACGTAAGCGGGCAGCTGACGCCCGTCGATCACAGGCGCAGCCTTTTTCATGGCGTCCTGATTGATTCGAATCCGCCCGGCGGCGGCCAGCCCGTGAATCGGGATCAGCAGGTAAGGCACGCCCGCATCCCAGACGGTCGGAACGTGATTCTCGAAGCCGATCTCCCTTGGCTCCAGGCGCAGGGCATTGGCCAGTGCAATCCTGTCGTGATTGTACGGCACCTGTTCCGGCAGCTTGGGAAGATCGAATTCGGCAAATGCTCCCGCCTTGCTGAGCTTCACGCCGCAGCGGACCGGACCGACCTTCTCTTCCAGAATGATCAGCGTTTCCTGATCCCCCGCAACATCGGGAAAGCGGCTTTGCGCCAGGGCAATGGCAGAGCCAACGGTCGGATGGCCGGCAAAAGGCATTTCGTAGTCGGGCGTGAAAATCCTGATCTGCGCCGTATGGGCGGGGTTCTGCGCCGGCAGCACAAACACCGTCTCGGACAGATTGAATTGCCCGGCAATGCGCTGCATGGCGGCATCATCCAGTCCGGCCGCATCGTGCACAACCGCGAGGGGATTGCCCGTCAGGACCTCGTCGGTGAAAACATCATAGACTTGATAATGCCGGCCGGTCATTTGCTTACTCCTCGTCAAACCTTTGGCGAAAGTAGAGACTGGAGAGAGCTGTTCAAGATAAACCTTGTGACGGTGACATTCCAGCCTGCAGGCCATGTGGTGCGTGGTTCGACAAGCTCAAGATCCAAAATGCCAGTCGCCAAAAGTGGCGAAGGTGCGCGGCGTCGCCTCGCCCATCTCGCCCGCAGCCGCAATGGCACAAACACCATCCAGTTCCGGATCGGCCTGGGCGGCAATGGCTGCACGGATTGACGCGAGCAGTTCATCGCCGGTCTGCCGGAAGTAGTAACGCCGGAACACGGCAATGCTCCGCTCCACCCTGACGAGATAGGCCATGGCGTCCCGGCGCAATGCGCTGCCAAGATCGATACCGGTTTCCTCGGCCACCTCGCGCTGGGCATTGCCGTCGAAGTCGACCTGATCGCCAGCAAGATCACCCGCATCGAAGGAGCCTGCCGGGAAATATACCCGTCCGGCCGCCGATGTCGTTGCGCCCATCTGCCCCGCAATCAGCCTGTTGTCGGCCGATACCATGACCCCGACGCTGAAGATGTGCCACGGCTTTGCGTCCGTGCGGTTGCGCTTCCAGTGCATCATGGTGGCAAAGCTCGTCCGCCTGTAGGCCGCGCGGAAAATACCCGCATCGATCGCAGCCCGTTCAGCCAGGAAGAACGAGCCGTCGAAAAGCGAGGGATTGGCCGCCAGTTCGCGTGTCCAGTTCGCGGTTATGCCGGCACGGTGCTGAACATCGTAGGCGAGAGGCCCCTCCTCCACGCGCACAATGGCCTGACGGATCGGGATGACGGTTGCTTCGTCAATGGTGTGCATGGGTCAGACGACGTTGAACGTGACGGCAACGGGGCAATGATCGCTTGCCTTGGGGCGATCCCAGCCAATTCTTGGAAACAGCTCGACCTTCTGATCAGGCGGGAAAATCGTGCGGTATGGCTGGCCGCGCCGGATGATGTCGGGCACTACCTTGCTGTTGGTCCGGGCCAATGCGGGAGACGCCAGGATGTAATCGAGCTGGCACAGGTGCCGCTCCTCCGGGCCGCGCGTATGGTACAGCGTCCAGCGATCCATCACCGGGCGCCGTTCCACCAGATTTTCGCAGAAGCCGCCTTCCAGCAGCACATCGACGCTGCTCGTCGCCTCGCGCACCGGATCGAACCTGTATCCGGCCAGCGAATCGCCGCCAATGACGATCCGTTCGCGATAATCGTTGAAATCGCCGCAGATCACCCAATGCTTGCTGGCCGCACCGCCGCTGTTCGCAAACCGGTCCTCGATGATGCGCCGCACCGCCTTGGCCTCGGCCACGCGCACCGGCATGGAGGCCGTGCGCCCGTCCAGCCCGTTGCGCGGCGGCCCCATGGACTTGAAGTGGCTGACGAACAGTGTCAGCGGCCGCCCGCCAATACGCACGTCAATCTCCAGGCAGTCGCGCTTGAAAATGCGCTCATGCGGCTCAAGCCCGAGCGCAGCGATCTCGGCGTTGTAAAGCCCGAAATCATTATAGGTCACGTGGGCATGGCTGGTCATTTCGATGAATTCGATCGGCTCGCCATGCCGGGTCTGGTCGCGCATGAGCACTGCCACGTCGATACCGCGGCTGTCATTGCCTTCCAGCATGTATTTGTGCCGGTAGCCCTCGCCGACCATCTTGAAGAGATAGCCGAACTCGAAGGCGTTCAGCGCACCGATATTGTCGACTTCCTGCAGGCAGAGAATATCCGCGTGGGTTTCGGCAATGGCGAGCGCCGTCAGCTGGCGCGTATCGTCCGCATGGGCGATAGCCCGTGCCTGTTCCAGCTGCCGGTACTGTTCCTCATCATTGATCTGGAACAGCTGCAGCGTCCGGTCCTTGTTCAGATTGTTCTTGAAGCCGGAGAAATCGAACCTGTTCATCAGATTTTCGACATTGAACGTGGCGATGCGTACAGACATTCACAGACCCTGAATTATGAAAACCGGCGGCCGAAGCAGGACGCTGGTGTGAGCCTAACCTGATTGGCAGATCACAACCAGTGGTCCGATTCTGACATTTGCATTCCTTTGATACAGGCCATTCAGGCAAATGTCAGAATCAAAGGACCACTGGCAACCATATAACTCTAGTGGAACTTTGAATTTGACATTCGCATGCACCGCGCGATGTCAAATGCGACGCGAATGTCAAATTCGTTCCACTAGTGCCGAAACCGTTACCGCGCGGATTTCCGCTTGGCGGTAGCGATAGGAAATACAAAGGCCTATATTAGGGGAAACAGCATGGACATGACGATGATGAAGACCCTGATCACAGCCCTCGCCGCCTTTGGCCTTGCCCTGACCGTCGGCCTTAGCGCCGCATCGGCGCAGGTGCAGCCCTATCGCCCAGCTCCGCGCGGCAATGATGTGGTGCCAAAACAGCCACTGATCCTCGGCACCGACAGCCCCGCCAACCTTGCAGGCCCCAATTGCACGGGCTCGGCGCGCTGCAATGATTTCCGCACCAGTCGGCCCATCATCTCGCCGCCGACCCGCACCCAGGCGCAGATCTGCCAGGACCGCTATCAATCCTACCGCGCCTTCGACAACACCTATCAGCCGCTGAGCGGGCCGCGCCGCACCTGCACGCTGCAATGAAAAAGGCCGATAGATCGCTCTATCGGCCTTTTATTCGAACGGTCCGGAGACCTTAGTTCTTGGCCTTGTCGACCAGCTTGTTGCTGCCGATCCATGGCATCATGCCGCGCAGCTTTTCACCGACTTCTTCAATCTGGTGCTTGTCATTGTTGCGGCGGATGGCCTTGAAGCGCGATGCGCCGGCCTTGTATTCCTGCATCCAGTCGGAGGTGAACTTGCCGGTCTGGATGTCGGTCAGGATACGCTTCATCTCGGCCTTTGTTTCGGCGGTGATGATGCGCGGGCCGGAAACGTATTCGCCCCATTCGGCCGTGTTGGAGATCGAGTAGTTCATGTTGGCGATGCCGCCTTCATAGATCAGGTCGACGATCAGCTTCACTTCGTGCAGGCATTCGAAATAGGCCATTTCAGGGGCATAGCCGCCTTCAACCAGCGTTTCGAAACCGGCGCGGATCAGTTCGACCAGGCCGCCGCACAGAACCACCTGTTCGCCGAACAGATCGGTTTCGCACTCTTCGCGGAAATTGGTTTCAATGACGCCCGAACGGCCGCCGCCGACACCGCAGGCATAGGACAGTGCGAGATCATGCGCATTGCCCGATGCATCCTGGTGGATGGCGATGAGGCAGGGAACGCCGCCGCCCTTCTGGTATTCGCCGCGAACCGTGTGGCCGGGGCCCTTCGGCGCGATCATGACCACGTCAACGGTCTTCTTTGGCTCGATCAGGCCGAAATGCACGTTGAGGCCGTGGGCGAAGGCAATCGCGGCACCGTCACGGATATTGTCGGCGATGTGATCCTTGTAGATGTCGGCCTGCAGTTCGTCCGGGGTCGCCATCATCATCAGGTCGGCCCATTTTGCCGCTTCGGCAACGCTGACGACCTGGAAGCCGTCGGCTTCGGCCTTCTTGGCGGTGGCAGAGCCCTGACGCAGGGCAATGCGCACGTCCTTGGCTCCGGAGTCCTTCAGGTTCAGCGCATGGGCGCGGCCCTGCGAACCGTAACCGATAATGGCAACCTTCTTCGACTTGATCAGGTTGATGTCTGCATCGCGGTCATAATATACGCGCATTGATTTCTTCCCTTCAGCGTTGCGTACAGCGGCCTTAACCGGCCGCGTTGGTATGAGCTCCATAAAGAGCGAAAAACTGCTGTGTCGCGCGCCGGGCCTCGCCGTCGATTGCCACATCAGTCAACTCGAACCGGTCGCCGAGCAGCAACCGGATTTGCACATCCCGGACGACCAGTCCGAAAAAAGTGCGAAATGCGTCTTCCGTATCGTCGAACGCCAGCAGGCCAGCGTCGCGCCCGACGTCCAGCAGCGGCATCAGGCGGCGCGCCATGGCAAACGGCCCGTTCTCCAGCACGATGGCGCCGAGATCGCGCTTGTCGCTGCCCGCATGGCTGACGGCCACGCGGTTGAGCGCCACGGAAATCTTGCCGGAGAGAACGCGCAGCCAATCCGACGCAAAGCGTTCCAGCCCGCTTGTCAGCGATGCGAGATCAAGACCGTCGCGCCTGACCGTGACGCCGCGCACCTTCGACGCCTGCCACTGGACCGTCGCGGTCAGGAGCCCGTCCCGGTCACCGAACCATTTGTAGAGGGTTTCCTTGGAGCAGCTGGCGCGGCGCGCCACGCTCGTCATCGTCAGGGCATCGCCCGCTTCCACCAGCAGGCCAAGCGCCGCATCGAGAACGTCGCGCTGACGCTCTGTCAATGGGCTGTCACTGGCTTCCGCAGCGGATTGCACGAGGCTTCTTCCCTTCGATTTCACGGCTTCAATTGCCGTACCGTACGTTACGGTTCGGTTCTAGTGCGGTGAAAATCATTTGGCAAGTGGGCGTGAAAAAGATTCCTAAATCCAGGCCTTTTCCCGCAAACCGATTGGCCGGAACGGGTCGATCAGGGTACCCGATACCATGGATGCCAGAAGCTGCGGCGCCGGCGGAATACGCGCCACGGTCGGAACCACCCAGTCGCGCGCGAAGGGCAACAGGGTTGAATCCGACTGGTAGAACGGGGTGAATGCCCGCGACAGGGCCTGGAAACCGCGCACATGCGCCCGGCGGGAAGCGGCATAGGCTGATAGTGCCGCGTCGATCTCCGTGGATGTAGCAAGGGCATGGGCAAGCGCCCGCGCGTCCAGCAGCGCCATATTGGCACCCTGCCCGAGCTGCGGGCTGGTGGAATGGGCGGCATCGCCAATGACGGCAAGATGGCGCCCGGCAGGCATGGCCAGCGTATGATGGCCATAGCGCGCCAGCGTCATATCGTCGAAACCATCGATCTGACCGGTATAGGCGGAACATTCCGGCCAGAGCGACAATACCCGGTCTTTCCAGCTTTCGATCCCCGCAGCGCGCAGGGCCTCCGCCTCATCCGGTTTTGTACTCCAGAAGAAAGCGGCCATCGGATCTCCGGCGGCATCTGTTCTGCCAATCGGCAGCACGCCGATCATCACGCCAGCCCTACGGTAGCGCTGCAGCAGCGAGCGTGTGTCAAACCCGTCCCCGCACCATTTCAGCGACGTCCAGAAAGCGCCGTACGTCAGGGGCTCCGGTTCACTGGGATGAATGGCAAACTGCTTGAGCCGCGAGCGCGATCCACTGGCGTCGATGACCAGATCGAACGTGCCGATGCTGCGGCCCGTATTGGTCATCAGCCATGCCCGGCCATTGCCCGTGTGCATCGTGATGACATCGACATTGGTCGTGATATCGATACGCTCCTGCAGCACCGCCTGATACAGCACATCGAACAGGGCGGCGCGATGCACGGCCACGCCGTAGCGCCCGCTTTTCAACGCGACGTACCGGACATCCAGCACTGCCCGCCCGGACAGGGCATCGGCGCCGTAGAGCCGGTCGATCCGGTTGCCGAGGGATGCGATGCGATCAAACAGCCCGAGATCGTCGAGCACCGTCAGGCCGGTGGGTTGCAGGATGAGGCCGGAGCCGAGGGGCGACGGGGCGGCAAACCGTTCAAGCAGTTTGACATCATGCCCGGCGCGATGAAGGTAGAGCGCGGCGGCAAGCCCGGCCGGCCCTGCTCCAACAATGGCGATCTGTTGTTTTTTCAATCTGACCCCTGCCCGTTTGCTGCTACGGGCATACAGACGCAATATGGGTCTTTCAACCCGATATCGCGTCTCACTGGTTCAGATATTCACCTGCGTGCCAATTTCGACGACGCGGCCGGTCGGAATCTGGAAATACTCCGTGGCATCGCTGGCGGTACGCGCCAGCGCGATGAACAGCCGGTCCTGCCAATGCGGCATTTCCGAACGGGCCGACGCTTTCAGCGAGCGGCGCGACAGGAAGAAGGACGTGGTCATGATGTCGAACTTCCAGCCCTGCTTGCGGCAGATCGCCAGCGTGCGCGGTATGTTCGGGCGCTCCATATAGCCGAAGGTCAGCGTGACGCGCATGAACAGGTCGTTGATCGGCTCGATCTTGACCCGCTCGCTCTTCTTGACCAGCGGCGACGGCGCGGTGATAACAGTCAGGATCACATTGTTCTGATGCAGCACCTTGTAGTGTTTCAGGCTGTGCATGAGAGCTGTCGGCGTGCTCTTGGGATCGCCCGTCAGGAACACGGCGGTTCCCGGCACCAGCGGCGGCGGGTTCTGCGCCATCTTCTTCGAGATCAGATCGAGCGGCACTTCGCCCTTGCGGGTCTTTTCGAACAGCTGACGGCTGCCGCGGACCCAGGTGAACATCACCAGGATGATGAGGAACGCCACCACAAGGGAGGCCCAGCCGCCATCGACGACCTTGATCAGGTTGGCGCTGACGAATGTCAGGTCAATGATGATGAAAGAGACGGTCAGGCTCACGGCGACCCAGAGGCGCCACTTCCAGATGCGGCTCATGACGATGAAGAGCAGGATCGTCGTCACCAGCATGTTGCCGGTCACGGCAATGCCATAGGCGGAAGCCAGGTTGGTCGAGCGTTCGAAGCCAAGGACCAGCAGAATGACCACCAGGCCGAGCAGCATGTTGACCCGCGGCAGGTAGACCTGGCCGGACTGCTTCTCCGAGGTGTGCTCGATGTTGAGGCGCGGCAGGAGATTGAGCTGCACCGCCTGGCGGGAAAGCGAATAGGCGCCCGAGATAACAGCCTGACTGGCGATGACGGTGGCGGCGGTGGCAAGCAGCACCATCGGCAGCAGCGCCCAATGCGGGAACATTTCAAAGAACGGGTTCTTGGCCGACTCGCCATGCGCCAGGATGAACGCGCCCTGGCCGAAATAGTTCAGGAGCAGACAGGGGAAGACGACCCAGACCCAGGCGGTGGCAATCGGTTTGCGGCCGAAATGCCCGAGATCCGCATAGAGTGCTTCCGCACCGGTCACCGCCAGGAACACCGTGCCGATGGTCGGGAAGGCCGTTGCCGGGTTCTCGAGGATGTAATCCACCGCATAATACGGGTTGGCGGCGGCAAAGATGCTGACATCGTCGAACAGGTGCCATGCGCCGAAAAAGCCGATGGCCAGAAACCACAACAGGGTGATCGGGCCGAAAATCGTGGCAACACGCGCCGTCCCGAAGCGCTGGACCGAAAACAGGGTCAGGAGAATGACCAAAGTGATGGGAACCACAAAGGGTTCCAGCGACGGGGTAACGATCTCCAGGCCTTCAACCGCCGAAAGCACCGAGATGGCCGGGGTGATCACCGCATCGCCGTAAAACAGCGACGCACCGACAATGCCGAGACCGAGAATGAGCTGTGGCCGGGATTTGAAACTCGACCGCGCCAGCGCCATCAGCGAAAGAATGCCGCCCTCGCCGTCATTGTCGGCGCGCAGCACGAAGAAAACATATTTGATGGTCACGATCAGGGTCAGCGCCCAGAAGATCATCGAGACCACGCCGAGAATATCGGTGCGGCTCAGGACTCCATCGAGCGATGCGGCATGCAGCGCTTCGCGGAAAGCGTAGATCGGGCTTGTCCCGATGTCGCCATAGACAACGCCGAGGGCGCCTAGCACAAGAACCGGAAATGCTTCTTTGTGATGCGGTTCCGGTTCATAGGCGGCGGTACCGTTTAAACAGTTCTCGTCGCCAACTTGCTGGTCACTCATACAGGTTTTCCCTCGCTCCGACAGCGTGGGCGGACGAGTTAGTCGTGTTGCACCGCAATATCAATCGCCATTTTAACATAGCTGTCATCCCACGTTATGCAAAAACGCATGGCAACGCAAATCATGCACGCGAATCAAGGCGCTACGCCTGCAGCGCATTCATGAATCTTTCCACAGCCCGCGACATACCGTGCGTCAAAGCATCAGCTGTCAGCCCGTGACCGATTGAAACTTCCACCAGATTTGGCACTTTTCTGACGAGAGCAGGCAGATTGGCGACTGTCAGATCGTGCCCGGCATTGACCGCAACGCCTGCCCTTGCCGCCGCTTCCGCGGTCTTTGCCAGCCTGTCCAGTTCCAGCGCCTCGCGGCGCGGATCGTCATGCGCGCCGCCATAGGGGCCGGTATAGAGTTCGACACGATCCGCCCCGAGCGCCTTGGCCAGCGCCGGTGCGTCCGGATCGGCATCGATGAACAGCGACACCCGCGCCGACTGGTGTTTCAGCTGCCGGATGATCGGCGCCAGGAAATCGCCGGTCTTGTTCAGATCCCAGCCATGATCTGATGTGGCCTGTGCCGGATCGTCCGGCACCAGCGTGACCTGTTCGGGCTCGTTCTTGGCGACAAGATCGAGGAATTGCGCCGTCGGATACCCCTCGATGTTGAATTCGGCCTGCGGAAACTCGTCATCGATCAGGGCGCGAATTTCAGGCAGGTCGGAAAAGCGGATATGCCGCTCGTCCGGCCGCGGATGCACGGTCAGCCCGGCAGCGCCGCCAGCCAAGGCCACGCGGCCAAGCCCGATCACACTGGGCCAGGGCAGGTCGCGGCGGTTGCGCAACATGGCGATTGCATTGAGGTTCACGGAAAGGGAAGCTGTCATGCTGAAGTCCAATGTTTCTTGCTGTCCTGATCTTTACAGCAGAAAGCGAACATTAAACATTGGAATCTGGCCTGTCCCGAAAGATGTTCGCAGGTCAGCCCTCGCCTCGCAAGTTCTTGCCCGCAAAGAGTATGGTTTCATGAGCCCATCCGATTTTTCCTCCCCGGTTTTTGCCCAATGGCGTGCGCATGCCGCATCCGACTGGTCCGCTTATGTCGACCACGCCTTTGTGCGCGGCCTGGGCGATGGTTCCCTGCCCGAAACGGCCTTTCTGCACTATCTGGTCCAGGACTACATCTTTCTGTTCCACTTCTCGCGGGCCTGGGGCATGGCTGTCCTGAAAGCGGAAAGCCATGAAGAACTGGAGCTGGCATCGGCAACAGTGCATGCATTGGTCAATCATGAAATGCCGCTGCATATCGAGATATGCGCGAAGGCCGGGATTTCCCGCCAGATGCTGCTGCAGACCGACGAGGAGCCGGAGAACCTCTCCTATACCCGCTACGTCATCGATGCCGGGCTGTCCGGCGACTTTCTCGACCTCATTGCCGCGCTTGCCCCTTGCGTGATGGGCTATGGCGAAATCGGCACCCGCCTTGCCGCTGTCCCGGCGCAAGGCAATCCGTACCGACCATGGATCGATACCTATGCGGGCAAGGACTATCAGGAGGCATGCCACGCGGTCGGGCGGCTCATCGAAAGCAGCGTCCGCACCCGGCTCGGCTCATCGCCTGAAACATCCGGGCGCTGGAAGACGCTCAACCGCCGGTTTCGCGTGGCGACGCGGCTGGAAGCCGGGTTCTGGTCGATGGGATTGCGCGGCGCTTGATCAATAGATGGGCAAATGTGAAGGCGCTGCCTCAGGGCTGGTGGCGCAGCAGGGAGGATGTGCCTGTGGCGAAGCCCATTTTCTCGTAGAACGGGACGAGGCGATCCGGGCAGTAAAGCTCGAAGCTTGCCATGGACTGGAGCTTTTCATGGCCTTTGATGCGCTCCATGATCTTTTGCCCCAATCCTGTCCCGCGGAATTTTTCATCAACAATCACGTCGAAGATCATGGCCTTGTAGACATAGTCGGTCAGAACACGGGCAAAACCCACCAGCTTGCCCTCCGCGCAGCAACCGATGACAATGTCGCAGTGATCCAGCATACGCACGACATCGTCGAACTGCCGGTTCTTGGTCCACCATTCATTCCGGTAGAGTGCGTGAAGCTCCTGCCGATGGGGGCCTTCTATCCGGTCGATCCACTGCAAATCCATATTCGCCCCTCCCGGCAGACAAGACCTTAGCGCACCACCGTCAGCCGTTCGGCCGCGCGCGTGATAGCCGTGTAGAGCCAGCGGTCGCGCGTATCGCGGAAAGCAAAGCTCTCGTCGAACAGCACCACTTCGTTCCATTGCGAGCCCTGCGCCTTGTGGGTCGTCAGCGCGTAGCCATAGTCGAAATCGTCATAGCGCTTCTTGGTCTGCCACGGGATTTCCGTGTCGGGGTCCTCGAACTGCGCCTTGAGCAGCTTGATCTTGGCAACGCCCCTGCCCGGCTCTTCATCCTCCGGCGCCACCAGCAGGTTGATGCCGGGTTTGACCGTCTCGCGCGAGGAGGTCATGACCTTCCACAACGAACCGTTGAGCAGCCCCTTGGCCGGATCGTTGCGCAGGCACACAAGCTTGTCGCCAGCCTGCGGGAAGGAGGCGGAAAAACCCTTGAGTTCGCGCAGGCGCTGATTGTAGCGGCGGCGGGTGCGGTTGGTGCCCACCAGCACCTGATCGGCACCGAGCACCAGATCCTGCGTCACCTCGTTCTTGGAGATGACCTTGGCCGCACCGAAATCGCCATAGCCGAACTCGCGTCCCTCGCGCACGTCGAGCGCAAGCCGGAGAATGGGATTGTCGCGCGCCTGCCGGTGGATTTCGCTGAGCAGGAAATCCGGCTCGTGTTCGGTGAAGAAGCCGCCGCCGGATATGGGCGGCAGCTGGCCGGGATCGCCCAGCACCAGAATGGGCGTGCCGAAGCTCATGAGATCGCGGCCGAGCTGCTCGTCCACCATCGAGCACTCGTCGACGACGATCAGCTTGGCCTTGGCGACCGGGCTCTGCCGGTTGAGCGAGAAGGTCGGGGCGATGCTGGTCTTTCCCGTCGTTTCATCCTCGACCGCCTCTTCGCCGCGCGGGCGATAAATCAGCGAATGCAGCGTCCGCGCATTGGCGGCGCCCTTCGAGCGCAGGACCTGCGCGGCCTTGCCGGTGAAAGCGGCGAACTGCACATCGCCGTCAATATGCTCGGCGAAATAGCGGGCCAGCGTTGTCTTGCCCGTGCCGGCATAGCCGAAAAGCCGAAAAATCGGGCTGCGCCCGTCTTTCAGCCATTTGGAAACGGCGCCGAGCGCCTCATCCTGTTGTGGTGATAATTGCATTGCCCTGACTGACAGGATTCGCCCGCAAAGGGCAAGGAAAATGGGTGAATGACACCTTATACTATAGATTATCCGGGTTTCCCGGCCGGATTTTTCCCGTTCCGGAATAGCCGGTTTCCGTATCGGTCATACGGAATTCATCACCCTTCACCTGCAGGCGCCAGCAGACCTTCTGCTCCTCGCCCTCATAAAGCAGGCAGAGCGTGTCGTTCTCCAGCGTCCACTCGCCCGCATAGGCCATGCCGTTGGTCAGCACCTTGTCCGGCTTGCAGCATTCAATCAGCTTGCCGCGCGATTTGCCGTCTGTACCCAGAAACTCGGTGAAATTGAAAGGCGGCTGCGCCTTGACTTCACCGGTGATCGTCGCGCCGGTCAGGAGCTTGCGCAGGTCCTGTTCGGTGGTGGCGGGCCAGGACGCGTCCTGTGCCCGGACAGGCACGGAAAAAATGGCCGCTGCCACAAGCATCCATGCAATCGCTGCGCGGCGGACCGTCAAAGCTCCATGCATCTCAAGACCTTTCCGGATCGTTTTCCAGCCTGATCGGCTGACCATGCGGGGTTGCGTGGGCAGCACGTTGCCATGAAGCGGCGAGATCATCAATATCAGCGGAATTCGTCACGTTCTTTGCCGCAATGAGGGATTCCAGCGCCGCGACCCAGTGATGGTAGTAATCGCTGCCATCCGCGCGTGCGCCAGGGCGTTTCAGCTGTGTGGAGAGCGCCTGCGCCCACTCATCCCAGCCGAACAGTCCACGGCTGTGCAGGGCCAGCACCATGGCAAAGGCTTCCGCCTGCCAGGGTTCGGCAAAAACCGGCGCATCGATCCCATCACCCAGCCCTTGCGAATGCGCGATCAGGTCACGCAGGCTCAAGATAGCTCTCCCAGGCGTCGATGCTGACGGTCAAGGCCGGATCGGCGCCTTCACCCCAGATTTCAGCCGCCGTGAACACGACCGTATAGACATATTGCGGGTTCTCGCCTTGGCCATGGGCATTGGTATCCGGGAAGACGAAGCCGTCATGCACCGCTTCCACGACACCGGTTTTCCCGCGGGCGTAGCGCGGCAGTCGCGTATGCGTCTGCGGGTTGAAGTTGCGGGTTTTGACACGACTTCCCGGCTGGAAACGCGGCGTTTGCCCGACCGGACGGTCGCAGGGACCGCCCTTGGCCAGCACGGCGGCAACGTTCTCCGCTTTCAGGACGCGTTTGGGCTCGGCTCCCTTGCCAAGCGAATGTCCCTTTGCCAATTCCGCATCGGTGACGAAACCGTGGCGCTTCAGCAGCACTTCCAGCGCCTTGGTCCAGATTTCGTAATAGCTCGAGGAATAATAGTCCGCCGGATGCAGGCTTTCGCGCGCATGGCGGCTTTCATCGATGTTCCAGTGCCCCATGGCCCCGGCGGCGAGCGTCAGGCCGAGTGCCCGCTTTTCCCATGCGGCATGGAAATAGGGCTCGTCCTTCTCCGGATTAATCGGGCCGAAACCCATCTGCCCGCCAAGATCCTGCGGCCCGTTCATGCCACCTCCGGCACACGGGCGAGCCCCGTGCCGATCATCGAATCGCGCGTCACCAGCGTGGCAAGCTGTTCTTCGCTCCAGCCATCGGTGCCTTGCGGGCGCAGCGGTATGACGAGGTAGCGCAGCTCGGCGGTCGAATCCCACACGCGGATATTGGTGGTGTCAGGCAGAACCAGATCAAACTCCGCCAGCACACCGCGCGGATCGATGACGGCGCGCGAGCGGTAAGGCGGCGACTTGTACCAGACCGGCGGCAAGCCAAGCACCGACCACGGGTAGCAGGAACACAGCGTACACACGACGAGATTGTGGGTTTCCGGCGTATTGAACACCGCCTGCATATGCTCGCCCTGGCGGCCGGTATAGCTCAGCGACGCAATAGCTGCGGTCGCATCGCGTCTCAACCAGGCATTGAACTCCGCATCGACCCACGCCTTGGCCACAACCCTCGCGCCGTTGCGGGGGCCGACTTTGGTTTCGTAGGTGTCGACAATGGCATTGATTGCATCGGGGTCGACAAGACCTTTTTCAGTCAGGATCGTTTCCAGTGCCCGCACCCGCGCGGCCATCGGATCAAGCTCATTATCGTGGTGGTGGTGATCGTGATCATGGGACATGGTGGAAACTTATGCGCCTCCGGCATTTCGTGCAAGATCAGCGCAGCATCGGCCAGAGGCTGGCGACAAGCAAGGCGGCCATGCTGATATTGAACCATTTCAGCCGCGTGGGGTCCGACAGCCAGCCGCGCATGAACTGGCCGAAAGCCGCCCAGCTCGACACCGAGGGCACATTGACCAGGGCGAAGGCGATGCCGACAATCAGCACCGTGACGAGATAGGCCTGCGGCGCGGTATAGGTCGCCATCGCCGTCACCGCCATGACCCAGGCCTTGGGGTTGACCCACTGGAAGGCGGCGGCCTCCAGGAACGTCATGGGGCGGGCATTGCCATCAACCGTGCCGAGCGAGCGCGACGTCGCGATCTTGTAGGCGAGATAGACCAGATAGGCGCCGCCGGCGAATTTGAGGATCGCGTAGACCAGCGGGATGGTCTGGATCAGGGCGCCCAGGCCAAGGCCGACGCCGATCAGCAGCGAAAAGAAGCCGCTGCCGATACCCAGCATATGCGGGATGGTGCGCCGGAAGCCGAAATTCACGCCCGACGCGAGCAGCATCAGATTGTTGGGCCCCGGCGTGATCGACGTGACGAAGGCAAAAACAAGAAGCGTGAAAAAGATTTCGAGCGACATGACAAACCGGATCTGATGCGTGGGGAAGATTTAAGCTTCGGGTCCATGCCGCTCAATCGCAATCTTGTCAGGGATACAATTGCGCATCCCTGGGTTCGACTGCTGCCGAAGCCTACATGCCCAATGGACCGCGATTCATCGCGGCAACGCCAGTGCGGCAGATTTCAACCAGCCCAAGCGGCTTCATGATGGCGATGAACTGATCAATCTTGGAACCCTTGCCGGTGATTTCGAAGATGAAATGTTCCGTCGTCGCGTCCGCCACCTTGGCGTGGAAGGCATCGGCCAGACGCAGCGCCTCGTTGCGGTTCTCGCCGAGCCCCGCCACCTTGACCAGCGCCAGCTCGCGCTGGATCGGCTTTTCGTTGCCAAGCTCGTCAGCACGCACGGAAAGGTCGACCACCCGGTGCACCGGCACGATGCGTTCGAGCTGGTGGCGGATCTGGTCGAGCACATGCGGCGTGCCGCGCGTCACGATGGTGATGCGCGACAGATGCTGCTCATGCTCGGTTTCCGAGACGGTCAGGCTTTCAATGTTGTAGCCGCGGCCGGAAAACAGGCCGATCACCCGGGCTAGGACGCCGGGTTCGTTGTCAACGAGAACCGATAGCACCGTGGTGATCGGTAGCTCCGTCTCCTTGGCAATGAAATATGCCGAGCCGGAGGCTAGATTTTGAGCGTTCATTACAGTGTTTCCTCTCCGGTTTCTTAAACGAGCTGCCGTCCCTTGGCATCGATGGCATTGGCAACGGCTTCATCCGTCGCTTCGTCGGGCAGGAGCATTTCATTATGCGCCTTCCCCGACGGAATCATCGGGAAGCAGTTTGCCAGATTGGCCACGCGGCAATCGAACAGAACCGGTTTCTTCACGTCGATCATTTCCTGGATGGCATCATCCAGCTGGTCGGGCTTCTCGCAGCGGATGCCGTGGCCGCCATAGGCTTCCGCCAGCTTGACGAAATCGGGCAAGGCTTCCGTATAGGAGTGCGACAGGCGGTTGCCATGCAGCAATTGCTGCCACTGGCGCACCATACCCATATACTGGTTGTTGAGGATGAAGATCTTGATCGGCGCTTCATACTGCACCGCCGCGCTCATCTCCTGCATCGTCATCTGCACCGAAGCATCGCCGGCAATGTCGATGACCAGCGAATTGGGATGGGCAATCTGCACGCCCAATGCCGCCGGCAGGCCGTAACCCATGGTGCCGAGGCCGCCGGAGGTCATCCAGCGGTTCGGCTTTTCAAAACCATAGAACTGCGCCGCCCACATCTGGTGCTGGCCGACTTCCGTGGTGATGAAGGTGTCACGGTCCTTGGTCAGTTCATACAGCCGCTCCAGGGCATATTGCGGCATGATCACGTCCTTGTTGCGCGTGTAGGACAAGGATTTGCGCGAACGCCATTTGTCGATCTGCGCCCACCATTCGCCCATCGCCTTCTTCTCGGGCTTTTCGGACGATGCGCGCCACAGCCGCACCATATCTTCAAGGACACGGGCGACGTCACCGATGACGGGAACATCGACGCGAACTGCCTTGTTGATCGAAGACGGGTCGATATCGATATGGATTTTCTTCGAATTGGGCGAGAAACCATTGAGGCGCCCGGTGATGCGGTCATCGAAGCGCGCGCCGATGCAGACCATGACGTCGCAATCATGCATCGTCATGTTGGCCTCATAGGTGCCGTGCATGCCCAGCATACCGAGCCAGTTCTTGCCCGATGCCGGATAGGCGCCGAGGCCCATCAGGGTGGAGGTAATCGGGAAATTGGTCAGTTCCACCAGTTCGCGCAGCAGATGGCTGGCCTGCGGACCGGAGTTGATGACACCGCCGCCGGAATAGATGACCGGGCGCTTGGCGGTCGCCATCAGGGCAACGGCCTGCTTGATCGCCTCGATATCGCCGTCGACCTTGGGCCGGTAGCTGGTGCGCGGCGCGGTTTCCGGTGGCGTATAGAAGCCGGTGGCGAACTGCACGTCCTTCGGCACGTCAACGAGAACCGGGCCTGGGCGGCCGGTGCGCGCCACGTGGAAGGCTTCGTGCAGGACGCGCGCGAGATCGTTGACATCCTTCACCAGCCAGTTGTGCTTGGTGCAGGGACGCGTGATGCCGATCGTATCGCATTCCTGGAACGCGTCCGAACCGATGAGCGTGGTCGGAACCTGGCCGCTGATGCAGACCAGCGGGATCGAGTCCATCAATGCATCCTGCAGCGGCGTCACCGCATTGGTCGCACCGGGGCCGGATGTGACCAGCATGACGCCAACCTTGCCGGTGGAACGGGCATAGCCCTCGGCCGCATGACCAGCACCCTGCTCATGGCGGACCAGCACGTGATTGATCTTGTCCTGCTGATGCAGCTCGTCATAAATGGGAAGGACCGCACCACCCGGATAGCCGAAAATATCCGTCACGCCCTGATCGATGAGTGCCTGAATGACCATTTCGGCACCGGTCATCTCCCGTCGTTGCGATGTGTGGTTGTCACTATCCTGCTTGTCTGCGGTCATCGATCTCTTCCCGTGTATTCTGCGGCTCTCGGCCTTCCAGAAGGTGTTTTCGTTTAGCGTAAGGTTTGGAAATAAAAAAGGCCCCCGAAGGAGCCTGTGTTTCGCGCATGGGAGCTTCCGCCGGGTGCTTACAACACCCTGCCCATGCGCGGTCCCACGACGATAAGAACTGTTTTCATGGTCGCGGACGATAATTAAGCAAATTCTATCCGTCAACGGCAAAATTCAGGAAATTGAAATGTTCGCAAACAAAGCAATGCTTTGGCGCAACATCCTTCAAATGCGAAATGCATCGCTAAGATATTCTCAATGCCTTGCGCTTAAGGTTCAATCCCGTTGCCAAGTCCCAGGATTGACCACGACCCATGAGCGCCGAAGCCCTGTCCTCCGCACAAGAAAGACCAATGGTCCGCAACCGGACGGATGGGCACGTCATCGAATGCAACGGCGACAAGGCCATCATCCATGCCAAGACCGGACCGTCGATCACCGCTTCGGACGATTACTGGTCCGTCGGCCAGCTCATCTCCATCCAGGTTGCCGGCAACCGGGTGGTCGGCCTCGTCTACAAGGTTGACCTGCCCCATGCCGAATGGCAGCAGGACGCCGATCAAAGCATCCATATCCATGTCGAACTCGTCGGCCAGGTCGACACGCAGCTCGACGGCAAATTGCGCTTTTCCTCCGGCATTACGACCTATCCGCATATGGGCGCCATCGCCCATCGCATCCGCGCCGCCGATCTCGCCACCATCTACACCACTTCGCTGAAGAACACGGTTTCCATCGGCCATCTCTCGCAGAACGCCGATATTCCGGCGCTGATCTCGGTCGACAGCCTGATCTCCCGGCATTTCGCCGTTCTGGGCAGCACCGGTGTCGGCAAATCCAGCGCCGTGACCCTGCTTTTGCGCAAAATCATTGCGCAGCGCCCCGATCTGCGCATTCTCATTCTTGACCCGCACAACGAATTTGCCAGCGCCTTTCCCGACCTCGCCATCTCCATCGACTACAGCAGCTTCGACCTGCCCTACTGGATGTTCAAGCTGGAGGAATTCGGCGAAGCCGTCTTCCGCGGACGCCCGCAAATCGCGGCTGAAATCGATCTTCTGCGCGATCTTATTCCGCTGGCGAAAGAGCGCTTTGCCAATGTCGAAGCCGCCGCCACCTCTTCGCTGCTGAAGCGGGAGCGCGATGCCGCCTCCATGACCGCCGATACGCCGACGCCCTACCGGATGACGGATCTGATCAAGCTGCTGGAAGAGCGCATCGGCCAGCTCGACGGCAAGGCGGACCGGCCGACCATGAAGGCGCTGCGCTACCGCCTGCAGGCCCTTGTCGCCGACCCGCGCTACCGCTTCATGTTCTCGGCCCCGGCAACCCTCGACACGATGCGCCAGACCGTTGGCCACATTTTCCGCGTTCCGAAAAACGACCGGCCCATCTGCGTTTTTCAACTGGCGGGATTGCCGTCGGAAGTGGTGAACTCCGTCGCCTCGGTTCTTTGCCGCATGGCCTTTGACCTCGCCGTTTCCAGCGACGGCAATGTGCAGACGCTCGTCGTCTGCGAGGAAGCGCACCGCTACATCCCCGCCGATACCAGCGCCGGTTTCTGGCCGACACGGCAGGCTATTGCGCGCATTGCCAAGGAAGGCCGCAAATACGGCGTCTATCTCTCCGTCATCACCCAGCGTCCGGGCGAGCTGGACCCGACGATCCTGTCCCAGTGCAGCACGGTCTTTGCCATGCGGCTCGGCAATGAACGCGACCAGGAAATCATCCGCGGCGCCATCAGCGGCGCATCGCAAAGTGCCGTCGGCTTCCTCTCGTCAATCGCCAACCGCGAGGCGATCGCCTTCGGCGAAGCCGTGCCAACGCCAATGCGCATGATGTTCGAGACCATTGCGCCGGAACATCTGCCCGCCGCCCACATGACGCAGCAGCAGGAAGCCATGCGCAGCGGTGACAGCCAGGTTTCGCTCGACATGATCCTCGGCCGGATGCGCCAGCTCAATGCGGCCGACAACACCGCAACGGACCATGCTTCGGCCGGTTTTCACACCCCGGAAAAACCGGCAATGGTTCAACGTCCTGCCACACCTCTGCCGTCGCCGGTGCGGAGCCAATGGCGTGCAGCGGAGTCCGTCCCGATCATCGAGGAGCCGCGCAAACCGGCACGATCCGAGACCGAAGGGTTTCGCGCCAGCGACCTCATCCGCAGCTTCCGCACCGACAAGACTTAAGGGCCGGGATAGGCGATCCGCTCCCAGTCATCGCCGAGCTGATTGCGGAACCAGGTCATCTGCCGCTTGGCATATTGCCGCGTCGCAATGGCCGACAGCTCCGCTGCCTGAGCGGGGGTGATCGTGCCTGCCAGCATCCGGGCGATTTCGCCAACCCCGATGGCACGCATGGCCGGCAGATCGGATGGCAGTCCGAGCGCCAGCAGGGCCTTGACCTCCTCAACCGCTCCCTTTTCCAGCATGGTTGCAAACCGCAGCGCAATCCGTTCGCCGAGCCAGGCCCGGTCCGGATCGATGACGATCTTGCGGGCCGAGGCCGCATCGATCAGCGGGGTACCGGCCTGCTTCTGCCAATCGATGATCGAGCGCCCCGATGCATCGATCACTTCCAGCGCCCGCACGATGCGCTGGCTGTCGGTCGGGCGCAGCACGGCTGCCGCCTGCGGGTCTTTTTCGCTCAAAATGGCGTGCAACTGCTGCGCCCCGGCCTGCGCATCCTGCGCGCGCCAATAGGCCCGCACCGCATCGGGAATGTCAGGCATGGCCGAAAGGCCGCCGAGCAGTGCGCGGAAATACAGCCCGGTGCCGCCGACGAAGATCAGCGGACGGTCGCCCGCAGCTCCGGTTTTCAGAAAATGCTCGACATCGGCAAACCAGCGGCCGGTCGAATAGGCCTCGGACGGCGGCACATGACCATAAAGGAAATGCGGGGCCTGCCGAAGGTCATCCGGGCCGGGCCGCGCGGTCAGCACATCGAGCACGCCGTAGACCTGCATCGAATCGGTATTGACGATCCAGCCGCCGGTCTCTTCGGCAAAGCGCAGCGCCAATGCCGACTTGCCGCTTGCCGTCGGTCCGGCTATCAGGATTGTCTGTCTTCTTGTCACACCAATCGTCCAATCGGGAAATGCTCATGCCCTTGATGGCCACGCTTATCGCCAATCCGGCTTCACCCCGTCTCAGCGCATCGCTCGGGATTAAAGCCTCAGCGGCAGTCAATGCAACAGGACTTTACTGGCTGGCCGACGGAATTGCCTGCGATCTCGCGCTGCGGACCGGCTCTGACCCGGTCGAGGCCCATGCGGAACTGGCGCGGATCGTCGATGGCGAGCCCATCGACATCGTCGTGCAGGAACAGGATACGCGGCGCAAGAAAATCCTGATCGCCGACATGGATTCCACCATGATCCAGCAGGAATGCATCGACGAACTGGCCGAAGAAGCCGGCCTGCGCGACAAGGTGGCGGCCATCACCGCCCGCGCCATGAATGGCGAGATTGCCTTCGAGCCCGCCTTGCGCGAACGGGTTGCACTGCTCAAGGGCCTGCCCTATTCCGTCATCGACAAGGTCATTGCCAGCCGCATCACGCTGATGCCTGGCGGGCCGGAGCTTGTCCGCACCATGCGAAAACACGGGGCCTATACCGCACTCGTTTCAGGCGGGTTTACCGTTTTCACCCAGCGCATCGCCGCCATGATCGGCTTTCACGAGAATAGCGCCAATACACTCCTCGATGATGGCGAGGTACTGACCGGCGAAGTCACCGAGCCCATTCTCGGCCGCGAGGCCAAGGTCGCAGCCCTGAACTCCATCTGCGAGCGCTTCAATCTTTCCCCGGCAGAGGCCCTTGCCGTCGGTGACGGCGCCAATGATCTCGGCATGCTGCAGCTTGCTGGAACAGGCGTGGCGCTGCACGCCAAGCCGTCCGTCGCTGCACAGGCGAAGGTCCGGGTGGATCATGGCGATCTGACCGCGCTGCTTTACATCCAGGGCTATCGCAAAACCGACTTCGTCATCTGACAGGGGCGGAAACGAAAAAGGCGGCCGATGGCCGCCTTTTTGCTGTTTGGTGTGGAAATCAGTTCATCTGCAGGGTCACGAAACGCAGCTCGCCCGTTTTGGATGCCACCATCAAAAGGGCATTCTTGCGGCCTTCGTCGCGCAGCTTTTCAATGCGGGCCGCCACGTCTTCCGGCGTCTTGACGGCTTCCTGAGCGATATCGACGATCACGTCGCCCGCTTCGATGCGCTTGTTCGCGGCAACCGACTGGGCCTGCACTTCGGTGATCAGCACGCCTTCGACTTCCTTGGCGATGCCGAATTCCTTCCTGGTGTCATCATCGAGCACGCCAAGCGTCATGCCGAGAACATCCACGTCCTGGGCACTGTCTTCGTCCTGATCGGTCTGCGACTGGGATTTCTCCTTGGTCTTGGCGTCGGCCGTATCTTCCAGTCGGCCGAGTGTGATCTTGACCGTCTGTTCCTTGCCCTTGCGGATCACGACGACGTCGACTTCCTTGCCGACAGGGCTTTCCGCCACAGCGCGCGGCAGGTCCTTCACATTGTTCACCGGCTTGCCGTCGAACTTGGTGATGACATCGCCGGCAAGGATCGCCCCATTGGCCACGGGACCGCCGTCAATGATGCCGGCGACCAGCGCGCCCTTGCTCGACGTCATCCCCAGACTTTCGGCGATATCGTCGGTAACCGGCTGGATGCGCACGCCAAGCCAGCCGCGCTGCACTTCGCCGTGGTCGCGCAGTTGCTGGATGACGCCCGCCGCCAGTTCCGCCGGAATGGCAAAGCCGATGCCGATCGATCCGCCGGTCGGCGAAATGATCGCCGTGTTGATGCCGATGACCTGCCCGTACATGTCGAACAGCGGGCCACCGGAATTACCCCGGTTGATCGCCGCATCCGTCTGGATGAAATTGTCATAGGGGCCGGAATTGATGTCGCGGTTGCGGGCCGAAACGATGCCGACCGTTACCGTGCCGCCCAGACCGAAGGGATTGCCGATGGCCATGACCCAGTCGCCGATACGGGCTTTCGAGGAATCACCGAACTTGACAGCGACCAGCTTGTGCTTCTTCGGATCGACTTTCAGAACCGCCAGATCGGTCTTGGTGTCCTTGCCGACCAGCTCCGCCTTCAGCTTCGATCCGTCGGTGAAATTCACCTCGATATCGTCGGCATCGGCGATCACGTGATTGTTGGTCACGACAATGCCCTGCTCGGCATCGATGACAAAGCCGGAACCGAGCGATTGGACCTTGCGGGACGGATTGTTCTTGCCCGGTTCCTGCTTGCCGAAATATTCGTCAAAAAACTCCTGGAACGGCGATCCCTCGGGGACTTTCGGCATGGGAACAGGACCGGAATCGCCGTCCTGTCCCTTGACTGTCTGCGAGGTCGAAATATTGACCACCGCATCCAGCAGGCCCTCGGCGAGATCAGCGACGGAGGCCGGGCCCTGCGCGCGCGGCTGTGCCGATTGGGCTGGCTGTGCCGATTGCGCCGCTGCGACGGTTACAAAGGCCGGTGTCACGCTCGTGGCGGACAGGGCAATCAGCGCGATTGCCGCGGTAGCAGAACGGAAAATCGGGCGACGAGGGGTGAAAACCATGCGTTCGGGCCTTTGTCAGTGTACTCGGATTAAAAAATAAATGGCATTGAATTACAACAGAGCCGCGAGAGTAGACGAAAATATGGCCATCGGCTGCACGTCTGATCAAGTTTGGTAATGGCGGGGCCCGCCATTACCCCCGGGCGAGCCAGACGACACCCACGCCGATTGCAACCGATGCGACACCGGCCATGCGCAGGAAGCCATCCGGCTGTCCGCTGACATCCCGCGCGACGCGTTTGGCGATCAGCGGGAAACAGCCGTAGAGCAGCCCCTCGAAGACGAGGAACAGCCCTACGGCATCCAGAAAGTCGATCATCCCGGCCTGCCCCTATTGCGGGGCAGGTTTTGCGGCGGCCGGCGCCGCCGGAGCGGCACCGCCATTGGCATCCTGGAAATACCGGAAGAACTCGGAATTGGGCGAAAGCACCATCGTTGTTCCGGCATTGTCGAGGGCCGTGCCATAGGCCGCCATGGACCGGTAGAACGCGAAGAAATCCGGATCCTTGGAGAAGGCATCGGCAAAAATCCGGCTGCGCTCGCCTTCGCCCTCACCGCGGGCGATTTCCGATTCCTTGCGGGCTTCCGCAATGATCTCGACCACCTGGCGATCGGCGATCGCCTTGATGCGCTGGGCAGCTTCACGGCCGCGGGCGCGCAGGAATTCAGCCTGGGCAAGACGCTCGGCCTTCATGCGCTCAAAGGTCTGCTGCGACACTTCCTGGGTCAGGTCGGTCCGGCGAACGCGCACGTCCGCAATTTCGAGACCCAGCGATTCCGCGTCCGGGCGCAGCTGTTCGCGCACTTCACGCATCATGCCGGCGCGCTCGTCGGATAGGGCGGCTTCAAATCCACGCAGACCGTAAACGCTACGCAAGGATGCATCGAGACGCGTGCGCAAACGGGCCTGTGCAAATTCCACGTCGCCCGACACCGTCTGGCGGAACTTGCGCGGATCGGTGATCCGGTAGACCAGGAAGGCATCCACTTCGTAGAATTTACCGCCCGAAACCTGAACACGGATATTGTCGAGTTCAAAGCTCAGCAGGCGATCTTCGATCATCTGGACGTTGTCGGCTTCAAGAAAGCCGAACGGCAGCTTGAAATAAATGCCGGGCTGGGTCTTCACATCGACGATCTGGCCAAAGCGCAGGACAATGGCCTGCTGGCGTTCGTTGACGACGAAAACCGAGGAATAAACCAAAAGGGCGACGAATGCGATGAGACCCGCAATCAGAGGGAGACGGTTCTGGCTCATTACTTTGTCCCCTCAGTCGGGCGCTGCTGTTTTGTGATCTCAGACAGGGGCAGATAGGGCACGACCCCCTGACCGTTCTTCTGGTCGACAATCACCTTGTTCGAGTCCTTCAGCACACGTTCCATCGTTTCGAGGAAAAGACGCTTGCGGGTCACTTCCGGCGCCTTCACATACTGGTCATAGACCGATGTGAAACGCTGGGCCTCACCCTGTGCTTCCTGCACGATGCGGTTCTTGTAGGCGGCCGCATCTTCGCGAATCTGCGCGCCTTCACCGCGGGCCTGACCGAGTTTCTGGTTGGAATACTGGTTCGACTCTTCGACGAAGCGGTCTTCGTCCTGCTCCGCACGCTGCACTTCATCGAAAGCATCGGCCACTTCGCGCGGCGGCGACGCATCCTCGATGGAGACGGCATTGACCTGAACGCCGGCGCCGTAGTCATCCAGTGTCTTCTGAATGATGCCGCGCACGTCATTGGCGATACCAGCACGATTGTCGCGGAAAATATCCTGCGCCGGGCTGCGGCCAACGATTTCACGCATGGCGCTCTCGGAAACCTGCTGGACCATGTTTTCCGGGCTCTGCACGTGGAAGAGATAAGCAACCGGGTCGGAGACGCGGTAAAGAATGGAGAACTGAACGTTGACGATGTTCTGGTCGCCGGTCAGCATCAGGCCTTCCTTGGCACCCGATACGCCCTGCCCGCCGATGTTCTTCTGCTTCTCGACGATCTGGACCTTTTCATAGGTCTCGATGGGCCAGAGATGGAAATGCAGGCCCGGCTCGGAAATATCCGCCTTCGGCTTGCCGAAGCGCAGCTCGACAGCGCGTTCGTCCGGCTGGACCGTATAGATCGACTGGAACAGCCAGAAGGCAACCAGCGCTAGCGCCGCCAATCCGAAGATGGTCGAGCTGCTGCCGGTGCCGCCGGGCAAAGCCTGGCGCAGACGGTCCTGGCCGCGGCGGATGATGTCTTCAAGGTCGGGCGGATTGCCGCCGGGCCCTCCGCCTTGCGGCTTCTGGCCCCATGGACCACCGCCGCCGCCATTGTTGTTACCGCCGCCACCCCAAGGGCCGCCGCCACCGTTCTGATTACTCCAGGGCATTCCTACCTCATGTTTTGGAACGAGATTCGCCACCCCATGGCAACGTCCCGCTGACCCGATATCCCGTTTATAGGGATCGCAAGGCGCGCTTTCAACGCGCAGCGCGGTTTTTCATGCGAATTTGGTAAAAAGTCGAACGATTATGCCCGCTTATCACGAAATTTTCATATCGATTGCCGGATGACAGGCAATTTCTAGCGCCGCTCGTAAATCGTGTATCGGGTCGGATAATTGTCTTTTTCACCCGCCGGGAATTCCTCCTGGAACACTTCGTTCCAGTTCTTCGGATCGATGGGCGGAAAAGACGCATCGCCCTCGATATTGGCCAGAACCCAGGTGACATGGAGCCGGTCCGCCCGGTCCAGAAGCTGGCGGTAAATCTCGCCGCCGCCAATAATGCAGATTTCATCCACCTTGTCCGCCGCCGCATGGCTGCCGGCAATCATCAGCGCCTCATCCACCGACCGCACGGCAATGACGCCATCGACGGCAAAGGCGGGATCGCGGGTGATGACGATATTGGTGCGTCCCGGCAGCGGCTTGCCGAGCGTATCCCAGGTCTTGCGTCCCATGATGATGGGCTTGCCCATGGTGACGGCCTTGAACCGCTTGAGGTCGGAAGACAGGCGCCACGGCAGGCCGTTGTCACGGCCGATAACCCCGTTCTGTGCGACGGCAACAACAAAACTGATCATTGGACCCATTCCTTCCGGGAAAGCAGACAGCGTAAACCACAAGCCACGAGCAATCAGACCAGACCAACGGCTCCCGATCCTAGACGGCGATCGGCGCCTTGATGCTCGCGCCGGCCACGTAGTTCTCAAGATTGAAATCATCGAATGTGAAAGCAAAGAGGTCTTTCACGTCGGGATTAAGGCGCATGACCGGCAAAGGACCCGGTGTGCGGCTCAATTGCAGCCGCGCCTGCTCGAAATGGTTGGCATAGAGATGCGCATCGCCCAGCGTATGGACAAAATCACCCGGCTGCAGCCCGGTGACCTGCGCCACCATGAGGGTCAGCAGCGCATAGGACGCGATATTGAAAGGTACGCCGAGAAAAATATCGGCGGAGCGCTGGTAGAGCTGGCAGGAAAGTTTTCCGTCGGCCACATAGAACTGGAACAGGCAGTGACAGGGCGGCAGCGCCATTTCATCGACGAGCGCCGGATTCCATGCGGAAACGATCAGACGCCGCGAGTAAGGATTTTGCTTTATCGCACTGACAAGATTCGCGATCTGGTCGATATGCCGGCCGTCGGGCGCAGGCCAGGAGCGCCACTGATAGCCATAGACCGGCCCGAGATCGCCGTTTTCGTCGGCCCATTCATCCCAGATCGTCACGCCGTTTTCCTTCAGATAGGCGATGTTGGTTTCGCCCTTCAGGAACCACAGAAGCTCGTGGATGATGGATTTGAGATGCAGTTTCTTGGTCGTCAGGATAGGAAAACCCGCCGACAGATCGAATCGCATCTGATAGCCGAAAACGGAACGTGTGCCTGTCCCGGTACGGTCGCCGCGGTCGACGCCGGTATCAAGCACATGCTGAAGAAGATCAAGATAAGCGCGCATGGCTTCTCTTTAGCAGATTCGTTTCACGAAGCAGTAAAACTTCTGTGTGATCCACAAGCACAGATGGCAAAATCCCCGGCGAATCACCGGGGATTGTGCTCAACGCATAAAACGCTCAGAGGCTGCCGAGCAGTCCGAGTTCTTTTGCCGTCAGATAATAGAAGGTAACCCGGCCCTTGGAACGGTGATCTTTCATCTTTTCGCAGACGGCGTGAATGGCTGCATCCGCCTTGGCGGCATCGGTGACGCCGAGCTTCTTGCCAACCCAACTGGTACGAACGCGGGCCAATTCTTCCGGATCCGAGCAGGAAACCAGCGAAGAATCCCTGTTGCGCAGGGCAATTCCGAGATGTTTGACGATTTTGGCGACAATCGCCTCGTCCGCACCCGCATCGTAATGACGTACATCTGCTAGATAGTCACTCATGGAAAAATCCCCTGATTGTAAGGCTCGATGCTCAGGCACCGAGACCCTCCCTGACACAAAAGACATCGCACAACCGGCAGCTGCATAAGGCGATGACTCATTAGACACAGGAAACATTCCTCAGCTGCAGGAACCTGTCAATGCCGCTCTTTCATTTCGTCGCGACACCACTTATATAGGTCTTGCTGGTTTCGGCCAGCTATGGTGATAAACGGACGATACAATAAGCCTATTGGACCCGGGGGCGGTACCCGGCGCCTCCACCAGAGTGCAGTTGCAGGACTGCATTGTGGCGGGGGCGAAATAGGATCGACAAGGGTGTAAAAATCGCTCTTTTGCCCGGCATAGTACCACCGTTATCGGGCTAACTCAGTAGTTGCAAACGACAACTATGCGGAAGCACGTCTCGCTGCTTAATTGCGGTGTGATCGCTTCAAATTAAGTCCTAGGGGTTCGCACTTCTAGGCGGGGTTCGGAGGTACCTGGCAACAGAAACCTCCACTTTTCCCCTTTTTGAAAATCCGCCACGCCGCAAGCCTTCTCCAGGCTTTGCGCACGCGTTTCCTCAACCGCTGCGCCGTGCGGAGGGCCGCACCGCGTCATCAGGAGTTCCCTTCATGCATGAAAACAATGACCGCTACGTGATTCTGACCGGCGGACCGGGTGCCGGCAAAACCACGCTCATCGCAGCACTCAAGCAGCGCGGTTATGCCACCGCGCCGGAGGCCGGCCGCGCGATCATCCAGAATTATCAGGCGATTGAGGGTCCCGCCCTGCCCTGGCGCGACCGGGGGTTGTTTGCCGAGTTGATGCTGTCGTGGGAATTGCGCTCCTACGGCGCCGCTGCGGAGCAGGAAGGCACGGTCTTCTTCGACCGCGGCGTACCCGATGTCCTCGGCTATCTCGATCTTGTCGGGCTTCCCGTCCCCGAACACGCGAAGCGGGCGGCAGAACTGTACCGCTATCATCGCACCGTGTTCATCCTGCCGCCCTGGCCGGAGATTTTTGCACAGGATGCGCAGCGCAAACAGACACTGGAAGAAGCCGGACAAACCTGTGACGCCCTTGCCAAAGCCTATGCGCAGGCAGGCTATGCGCTCACCGAAGTTCCAAGGGGCACGGTGGCGCAACGCACCGATTTCATTCTCGCGAATCTCGGCGCCTGAAATGCAGAAGGCCCGGAACTGCGGTTCCGGGCCTTCGCCTGATGGATTGAGCGGGCCGCTTACTCCGCGGCGGCTTCCGCTTCGGCAACGCGGCGGCGCGCGATGGTCACCTGCGTGAGAATGAATGCCGCCACGGCGCACAGACCGATACCCGCCGCCATCGGCAATGCCGTACCGTCAAAGAACAGACCGGCGATTACCATCGCAACGGCTGCCGTCACGAAGTGCAACGTTCCCATCAGGGCGGACGCCGTACCGGCAATCTCGCCATGGTCTTCAAGGGCAAGCACCGCGGTCGTCGGAATAACCAGACCGAGGAAGCCATAGCCGATGAACAGGAATGTCGCCAAGACCGGCAGCTGGTTGAAGCCCAGTGCCATGACGACAACCATGGCCGCCATGGTGAACGAGAAGGCCGTCAGCGCCATGCGCATCACCCGCACCAGGCCGAAACGGTCGCCGAGCCAGCCAGTCAGCTGCGATACCGTGAAAAACGACACCGCATTGATCGAGAAAGCGATGCTGTACTGTGTCGGCGTCAGGCCGTAATGGTCGATCAGCACGAAGGGCGAGTTGGCGAGGTAAACGAGGAAGCTCGAAATGCCCAGCCCGCCGATAAAAGTCAGCGTCAGAAAATTGCGGTCGCTCAGCAGCAGGCGGTAGGCCGCCATGGCACTGCCAAGGCTGCTTTCCACGCGCGCGGCCTTGGGCCGGGTTTCCTTCAGCTGCGTCGACAGCAGGATCAGGCCGATGAAGGCGGCAATCGTCACCGCCCAGAACACGCCGCGCCAGCCGTAGAAGCTGATGACGGCACTGCCGGTGAGCGGCGCAAGGATCGGCGAAATGCTGAAGACCAGCATCAGCAGCGACATCAGCCGCGCAGCCTGGACGCCCGTGTGCATATCACGAACGATGGCACGCGGAATGACCATGCCTGCGGCACCGCCGATGCCCTGCAGGAAGCGGAAGGCGATCAGCGTTTCGATGTCATTGGACAGCGCGCAGCCGACGCTGGCCAGGGCAAACAGGCCGATGCCCATATAGAGCGGCGCCTTGCGGCCCCACATGTCGGAAAGCGGTCCGTAGATCAGCTGGAAGATCGCAAACGAAATGAAGAAGGCCAGAAGGCTCATCTGCACGACATTGTTTTCAGCGCTGAGATCCTTGCCGATGGATGGCAGCGCCGGGAGATACATGTCGATCGCAAATGGTCCGATGGCCGACAGGAGACCAAGAATGAGGGCCGTACGAAAGAAAGAGGTCGTCATGGTGTTCATCTTTCAGAAAACGGCAGCGCGAAGCTCATCGGCTTCTGCGCCGCATTGCTCTCAGGAGAGGTTCAGAATTTTTCACCTGCGATGGAGCGGCGCGGCTTGGGAGGACGCTCTCTCCACCACAAAACAGTGTGTCAATGTTTTTAGACACAACTGTCAAATTAGACACTATTGTCTAAAACGTCAATGCGCATTATCTTTGGTTCATGACAAATCCAAAAGAAGCAGCGCACAAGGCGACCGGTCATACCCAGCGCGGTCAATGTTCAAAACGGCTATCGATATTGGATGCAGCGGCCGAGGTATTTTGCCGGGAAGGCTTTGCCGGAGCGAGTATTGACGAAATCGCTGTGGAAGCATGCGTTTCGCGTCAGACTATATACAATCACTACCGGGAAAAGGAAACACTCTTCACCGCCGTGGTCGAAGATGTGATGAACCGCACCAATGCCAGCCTCTTCTCGATATTGGCGACATTTCCCGGCACGCCGGGCAATCTGGAAGACGATCTGACCGCTTTTGCGGTGCGGCTCACCAAGAACTGCCTGTGCAATCAGGACGGAAAAATCCTGCGCAAACTGGTTCAGTCCGAGGGCGAGCGCTATCCGCAGCTGTTCGAGGGCTGGCGCAAACATGGCCCCGGCAGGATCGGAACCGCCCTCGCTGCGCTCTTTGCCCGCCTCTCCCATGGCGGCGCCCTGCAGATGGACGATTTCGACCTGGCGGCGCGGCAGTTCCTGGCCCTGGTCAATGCGGATCTGCAGATGCTGATGCTCTTCGGCGAATCGCCGACCGCGGAACAGCTCGACAATGCCGCACGCAACGCCGTGCATACCTTCCTGAGGGCCTATTGCGCTCCCGCAGCCAATCCGGCAACCCGCCTGCCAATGCGTGCGGACAGCGATCCCCGGCGGACAGGGCAAGCTTAATTTAAGCATGGAGCTTACAACCAGTCGCAATTCCTTTATCCATGCGCCATAATGGCTCAAACGCGTTTGTCATCTCTGCTTGACAGAGAGGGGCGAATCCATGGGATAAGAGTGCATGCCACAAGATATGATCCGTTACGATATACTGGCCCAGGAAGCGCTGCGCGGCGTTATCCGCAAAGTCCTTGGCGAAGTTGCCAAGGCTGGTCTTCCTGGCAACCATCATTTTTTCGTCACGTTCCTGACCGGTGCGGCAGGCGTGCGCATTTCGACGCGCCTGCACGAAAAATATCCCGAGCAGATGACCATCGTCCTGCAGCACCAGTTCTGGGACCTGCAGGTCACGGACACCCTGTTTGAGGTCGGCCTGTCCTTCGGCGATGTGCCGGAACGCCTCGTGGTGCCATTCTCCGCCATTCGCGGCTTCTACGATCCCTCCGTCAACTTCGAACTGGAGTTCGACGTTGAGGTGGAAGAAACCGTCGGCGACAATGATCAGGGCGTAACCAGCATTGCGCCTGTACAGCCCGCCGAAAAGCCGAAGACCGTAACGTCCGGCACCAAGCCGAAACCCGCGGCCAAACCCGCCAAGAAGCCTGCCAAGGCGGGTGGCGACAAAGCCGATGCTCCGCGCGACGAAGCCGGCGAGAAGGCATCGGCGTCGGTGGTTTCCCTGGATTCATTCCGGAAGAAGAAGTAACGCACCCCCATGGCCGACATCGTCAACCTGCGGCAATTCAAAAAGCGCAAGGCGAAGGACGCGAAGGAACAAAGTGCGGCCGAGAACCGGATTGTGTTTGGCCGCACCAAAACCGAGAAGCAGTTTGACCGCAATGTGAACCGCAGGACGGAGCTGTTTCTCGACGGCAACCGGCTTGAGACCGATGTGCCGCCCGGCAAGGACAAGCCTTGAGTCTTGTCCGCAAACGCTCCGTGACGATCCGCGGGCATCGCACCAGTTTTTCCCTCGAAGACCCCTTCTATGCGATCATCACGTCCATCGCGGACGACCGCAAGATCACGCTGGCCCGCCTGATTGCCGAGATCGACGAGGGCCGCGACCGCAATTCCAACCTGTCCTCGGCCCTGCGCATCTACGTGCTCGACTGGGTAATGAACGGGATGAAGACAGCTCCCTAAGATTCTGATTTGATTCGCGGTGTTGTGCTCACCCCCCTCTGGGCGGCAGGACAGAGGGGGGTGAAAGCGCATCCACAATCCGCCAGCCTCTACTCGACCGTTGGCCCCAGCGTCTTCAGGAAATCGTCCACGGACTGCTTGTTGAGGGCACCGCTTCCCTGCTGCGGCGGCATCTGCGCCCCGCCGCTGGGAGGGGGCGTCTGCTCGCGGACCTTCCGGGCCGCCTCTTCCGCGGCCTGCTTTTCGGCGGCCGCCTTTTCCGCCGCGGCTTTCTCGGCCGCAGCCCGTTCCGCCGCCTGCCGCTCGGCTTCGGCCTTGTCAGCCGCTTCCTGTTCCGCCTTCACCCGTGCTTCTTCCGCAAGCCTTTGCCGCTCCGTAGCCTTGCTCTGATACAGCAGGGCCTCGCGGCGCAGCCGCTGCTTTTCAACCAGCGATGCCTGCATGGTTTCGACGCGCTGCTGCTCGCGCTCCAGCGTGCGCTGCGTCAGGAACTGTTCCAGCGGCTGACGGTTCAGCGTCCATTTCGGCGCACGCCACGGCCCCTCGCCCTTGAACTCGACGACCGGCTCGGCACCAGCAACCACCAGCTTGCCCGGATCGAACGAGAAACGGCCCTGCGAAGCCATGGTCATGTCGGGAAGGTTGAGCCGCAGATCGGCATTCAGGGTTGCGCCGGGGCTTTTCAGCTGGAACGTCGATGTCCGCGCCGTGCCGCCGGCAATGGTAAAGGCAAACTCCGCCGCGCCCGCATTGAACGGTCCCGCATGCAGATATTTGCCGATCACGCCGTTCACCGCATCGGCGGTGATCGGGCCCGACAGCCCGTCGGCATCGCCCAGAATGGGCTTGAGCGCGCCGGGATTGATAGTGTCGATGGCCAGATCATCCACGGAAACAACGCCCGAACCGGCGACCGATGCCATCATGTCGGCGATGGAGGTGCCGGTTGCATTGACCGAGGCGACGATCTTGGCTGTCCCCATCAGCGGCTCATGGTCGTCAGGCGTGTAGAGATCATCGAGGGAGGCCTGCTCCAGCGTGAACTGGCCGGCCGCAAGACCGGTGCCGCTGGTGTTGCGCAGCTCGAATGTTCCCTTGACGTTGCCGCCGAGAACCTCTCCCTGCGTATCGTCGAGGCGCAGATAGCCGTCTTTCAGCGATACCGTGGATTGAAGCTTGCCAACCCGCCCGAGAACACCGGCGTCGGCTTCATCGGCCTTGATCTTGAGATTGAAATCGGCCGGGAACAGCGGCGCCTTGGCAAAGGCTTCCTTGGGCCAGTGCGTTTGCCCGCCCGCATCGATGGCGCCGGTGCCGAGCATGAACTGTACCACCGCGGGAAGATCGGCCCTGCCAAGCGTCAGATTGCCCTGCGCATCGGGAATGCCGTTGTTCACGCCGAGATCGAGACGGCCGGCAATCTTTGTATCATGCACCTTGCCGTTCAGATCCGGCAGCACCAGCCGGCCCTTGGCAAGCTGGAAGCTGCTGGCCATGTCGACAGGCATGCCACTGCCAAATCCCGGCAGCGAATAGCCGGCCGTGGCAAGATACGGTTCCAGATCGCTGGCCTTGATCGACGCCCGCCCTTCGCCGTTCAATAGGCCGTTGGTGCTGCGCAAACTGCCATCGACAAGAGCCTGGCCATCCGGCGCTTTGAGCGCAAGCTGTGTCTGGATGCCGTCCTTGCCATTGCCTTTCAGGGCCAGGTCCGCCTCCAGCTCACCGGCAAGGCCGAGCGGCAGCGCCGGAAGCCCCATCAGGGCCATCACATTTTCGCCGTGATCCGTGCGCGCATTCATCGTCAGTTCGAGCACGCGCGACTTGTCGGTGCCCTGGCTGGTGGTGCCGGAAAGCGTGATATCCATGCCGCCGGTTTTCCCCGCCGCACTCAGCGAAAACTCATCGGCAGCATCCTTGCCATGCAGCGCATTGGCGATGATGCTCAGCTCCGTTGCCTCAAACAGTCCAGGAAATCTGGCCGCATGCTCATTGAGGGCCGCCAGGAAGGGGAAGTCGGGAAACTGCGCCGCCAGTGCCGCAACGAAAGGCGCCATGTCATCCGAGAGAACCGTTGCATCGAGCGAACCGGAAGGCTCGGCCTTGAACGGCGCGATCTTGCCGGTTGCAGTAATCGTCGCCCCGGACACATTGCCCACGGTCAGGCGGTCGATGTCGAAGACGCCGTCGCGCAGGCGAAAGCCGGTATCGAGCGTTTCGGCCACCAGCCCGCCATGACTGACCGGCCCGGCCTTCACGCGCACATCGAGATCTTCACCCGCCAGTTGCGGCGCGCCCTTGCCCGCCTCTGACGGCGTGTTGCGGCCGAAGATGGCGGCGAAAGCTTCCAGCGCATCGCCATCCAGCGCACCGCCGTCCAGTGTCAGCTGGGTCAGCGGCACCGATTCGCCCTTGGCGCTGCGGATCAGCGATCCCTTCAGCGAGGCGCCGCCAAGCGCCACTTCCAGATTGTCGATGCGCTGCAGGTCGTCGTGCAGTTTCACATCGCCGGAAAAACCCGCCCCCGCCAGCCGCCGGATCGATTCATCCACCGTATCGGTCAGCCAGGCAGCCAGTCCCGAGGGCTGGCGCGATGCGACGAGCAGCTTTCCGTCAAAGCCGAAATCCTTGCCGATCTGCAGCATGCCGCTGGCCTCGAACTGGGTTCGTCCGGGCAGTTCCGCGCGCAGCTGGTTGATCTTCCAGGCGCCGCCGGAGGGTTCCGCATCGATCCGCACCGAACGGATGGTGGTGTCGCCCGCCACGATGGCCGGAAGTTTCAGATCGATGCTGCCCGGAACCGTAGGAATTGGCAGCTGGTCCATCAGGCGGCGGAACACGCCCAGCCGCTGCGCCGCCGTGTGCGGCGTCGGCTTGCTGCCCTTGCTGTCCTCGTTCTGGTTGTCGAAGGTGACCTGCTGGCCATCCGCCTTGATTTCAAACCGGGGGTTGTTGCCATAGTCGAAAAGCGCGTTGCCATTGACGATGTAGGGGTCGTCAACCGTCCCCTGCTCCATGCGGAACTCCGGAATTGTCACGCTGGCATGATCGGCTTCGAAGCGTCCGCTCACACGCACGCTGGAGAGAAGCGGCTTGCCTTCGGCTGGCGTCCCCTTGCCCGCAGCCGCTGCTTTGGGCGCTGTCTCGTCAGCCGAACGGATATTGATGCTGCCGGCATATTTCAGCGCGCCCTTGTCAAGCGTCACCCCGCCATCGGTCTCAAGCACCGCCGGAATGCCATCCGGTGTCAGACGGGCATGCACGTTGAGCGAGCCATCCGGCTTCAACTGCCCGGTGGAAGCGGAGACGCTGGTCCGCTCCCCGTTGAACAGCAGCGTGCCGTCGAATTTCCATGGCCCGCTGAGCTTGGTCGCCGACACCGTCGCATTGAGGTCGTTCACAGTGCGCACCGTCGCGGTTGAGGCATCGCGCACCACCACGGACCCATTGGTGATCTGCACGTTTTCCAGCTTGACCTGCGTCGAGCCGAACGATGTCTGCGGCCGGATAGCCCAGTCGATCACACCGTTGCGGTCGATGTTGACTGACGCGGTCGGTTTCTCCAGCCGCATGTCGAAAATGAGAATCTCGCCGCGCAGGAACGGCGCAAGTTCCGCATCCATCGAAAACTTGTCGATCGTCATGACCGGCGCCGATCCGGGATCGCCAACCTTGACGTCGGAGAAGGTCACCGACGGAAACGGCAGAAGCCGCGCACTGGCCGTTCCGGCAACCGTGACACGCCGCCCGAGAAGCGCCGATGCCTCCCGTTCAAACGAAGAGCGGTAACCGGCCCAGTCGACAAAATACGGCACCACCAGTGCCGCCGTCAGCACCAGTACCAGTAATCCGCCGATCAGAACAAAAAGGCGCGCCAGTGTTTCAGCTCCATTCCTACGCGTTGAGCACCATATACACCGCACCGTTCACAAATTGGGCGAAGATGCGGAATCAACGTGCAAAGTTACAGGCGTAAGATCTTGCCGGGATTCATGATATTGCCCGGATCGATCGCCCGCTTGATCGATTCCATCACGTCGACCGCGCCGCCAAGCTCGAGCCGGAGGAATTTTATCTTGCCCTGGCCGATGCCGTGCTCGCCGGTGCAGGTCCCATCCATAGCTATCGCCCTGAGATTGAGACGCTCGACAAAGGCTTCCACGTTCTGGATTTCCTCCGGATTCTTGTCGTCAAACAGGATCAGCACGTGGAAATTGCCGTCGCCCGCATGGCCGACAATCGGTGCGATCAGCCCGCTCGCCGCAATATCCTTCTCCGTTGCGACAATACATTCGGCGAGGCGCGAAATCGGCACGCACACATCCGTCGACAGCGACTGCTTTCCGGGCGCCAGCGTCATGCAGGCAAAGTAGGAATTGTGCCGCGCCGACCACAGCTTTTCCCGCTCTTCCAGATTGGCCGTCCATTTGAATGCGCCGCCGCCATTGGCCGCTGCAATCTCGCCGAAAAGTTCCGCCTGTTCGGCCACACCGGCGTCACTGCCGTGGAACTCGACAAAGAGATAGGGAGCAACCGGATAATCAAGCTTGGAATAATTGATCATCGCCTGCATCTGCAGGCTGTTGACCAGCTCGATACGCGCCACGGGAATGCCCATCTGGATGGTCTCGATCACCGCATTGCAGGCGCTTTCGAGATCCGGAAACGCACAGATTCCGCCGGAGATCGCCTGCGGAATGCCATAGAGCTTCAGCGTCAGTTCGGTGATGATGCCGAGCGTGCCTTCGGAGCCGACGAGCAGCCGGGTCAGATCGTACCCGGCCGAGGTCTTCTTGACCCGCTTTGCCGTGCTGATCAGGCGCCCGTCCGGCATGACGGCTTTCAGCGCCAGCACGTTTTCGCGCATGGTGCCGTAGCGCACGGCATTGGTGCCCGAAGCGCGGGTGGCGGCCATGCCGCCAAGGCTGGCATTGGCGCCCGGATCGATCGGGAAGAACAGGCCGGTATCGCGCAGATATTCGTTGAGTTCCTTGCGGGTAATGCCCGGCTCGACCACGACGTTAAGGTCTTCCGTATAGACCTTGAGAATGCGGTTCATGCGCGACAGATCGATGGAAACGCCGCCCGCCGGCGCATTCACATGGCCTTCCAGCGACGTGCCGGTGCCGAACGGAATGACAGGCACCTGCCACTCGCTGCACAGACGCACCACTTCCTGAACGTCTTCGGTCGTTTCGGCGAAAACCACGAGATCGGGGGCCTGGTTCGGGACATAGCTGGTGGTGTGGCCATGCTGTTCGCGGATGGATTTGCCCGTCTGCGCGTTGTCACCAAACCTTTTCTTAAGAATCGAAACAACGGTCGCAATACCATTTTCATTGCGCGCCATTGCTCCTGCATCAGCCAATGCCATTCCGGTCTCCAGAATTCCAATCGAGGATTCGTCCAATTCGCGTGCATTTTCAGTCAGTGCACGCGACTTGTCCAGTTGTAACTCTGTGTGAGAGAACCGCAAGGGTTGGGAAAGAAAGTCAGTGAGATAATCAATGCAATATTGTTATGCCGGTTGATCCGGGCACCGCCCTTCACTCCTCATCGTCATCGCTGGGTTCCCAGTCGGTGACCCGGACAAAGCGCTCCTGTTCGCCGGTCCGCTCGAACACGCTGCCAACAGGCGAGTCGAGCAGAGGGATGATGCTGGGATCGTAATTGGCGATGGTGTTGACGTCGAAAATCCCGCTGTTCTCCGGGTCTTCCATATAGTCGTCACTTTCGAAGCCCGAGAGAAAGCGCCAGCCGCTGTCCAGTGGGTTGTCGGGATCCTCGCGGTACATGAAGCGCACGGGATAGCCGTCAATTGTGATCGTATCGGTTGCAATACAGCCGCCGTAATTGCGGACCAATGGCCGTATCTCGTCTTTGCTGAGTCGATAGGTTTTATCCATGCCCGATTTTAATTGATCGTCAGCGACTTGGCCAGCCTGCGGAAACGCTCGGCAAATTTATCCTTCTCGCTGGCGCGCACGATCAGGATCGCGCGAACGTAGCGGTCACCGGCGAACCGGGCGACCTGGGCAACATAGAGCGGGTCGCCGCCCGTCGCATCCTTGGCGCTGCCGTCAATATCCACCCATTCCCCGCCATCGGCCGGCGCGCTGCTTTCATTGTCCGAGCGGACATCCTTGATCCCGGTCAGCGATGCAAAGGCCTTTCTGGCAAAATCCATGCGTGAGGGAGCCTCGGGCGCATTGCCGAGATTGGACGCGATGATGATCACCGGCTGCGCTGCGCTGGCGGGAACGTCCTGCGGTCCGTCGGTCAGGAGATAGGTTGCCCCGGCAATGGCGCGGATCGGACGAAATCCGGCGAGATCACCCACCTTGAACGGCAGGGCCGCGATCTGTTCCTCAAGGGTTGGCGGGGTGCGCACGGCAATCGAGCGCAATGTGTCTTCGACATCCGCATCCGATGGGGCGCCGGCAACGCCGTCGGGAATTTGCATGGTGACCATCGTGGTGGTTGTCGGTGCCTGCGACAGGACAATCCATTTGCGGTATCTGATACCGGAGGCAATCTGGCTGCCATGAATATATTTGGCCGCCGACGCGCCCTTGACCTGCCAGTCCTGTGCGGCACCGCTGACAACGATGCCCGTGGGCGCCAGACCTTCCGCATTGAACTTGGCGGAGATTTGCGCATAGGCATCCACCGGCAGTTCGGTCAGGACAATGGTCGCGCCCATCGCCGGGTCTTCAAAGCCGCTGAATGTCGACGACGGCTGCATGTTCCTGGGGACAACCAGGCCGACGCTGGAGCCTTCCGGGAAAACAGCCTCCTGCGCAAAGCCCGCCTGCATGTGCGCAAGCGATATCACCATGAAGACCAGAAAGGCAGTTATATAGCGCATGAAGGCATTTCCCGTCGCGTTCCGTTGTTGTGACTAGCAGTGCCCGGAACGGTCTGGCAAGCCATTGGTTTCACGGGCACGGGAAATGTGCGGTGCCGTCAGCTCAGATATTTCTTGAAGAACGCGACTGTCCGGCCCCAGGCGAGATCGGCCGCTTCCTTGCTGTAGCGGGCGGTGGACGTATCATTGTTGAACGCGTGGTTCACGCCGTCATAGACCTCGATGTCAAACGTCTTGCCGTTGTTCTCAAGCGCTTTTCTGTAGCCGTCAATGCCCGCATTGATCCGCGTATCGAGGCCCGCATAGTGCAGCAGCAGCGGCGCCTTGATTTTTGCGACATCCTCGGCCTTGGGCTGGCGGCCGTAATAGGCCACCCCGGCATCGAGATCCAGCGAATGGACGGCCAGATCGTTGACCAGTCCGCCGCCCCAGCAAAAGCCCATGACGCCGACCTTGCCATTGGCATACTTGACCGCCTTGAGATAGGAGATCGTCTCGACGCCTTCGGCAATGGTCTTTTCGGGATCGAGATTGGCAATCAGGTCGCGCGCCTTGTCTTCGTCCGAAGGCGTGCCGCCGGCCGAGGACAGAAAGTCCGGTGCAAAAACCGTAAAGCCTTCCAGCGCCATGCGCCGGGCGACATCGCGGATATGGCCGTTGAGACCGCGATTCTCGTGAATGACCACGACCACCGGCAGTTTCGCCGTCGTGTCGGTCGGGCGTACGCTATAGCCCTTCATGTCTCCCGCCGGGCCGGTATGAATGACGTCCTTGGTGAGCAGCCGCGGATCGTCGGATGCGACAACCGCAGCCTGTGCCGAATTGGCCGCCAGCATCGGTGCGATGACAGCGGCAGCGGCGCCGGACCCCGCCAGTTTGGCGAGCTTGTCCATGAAGGAGCGGCGGTCGAGGGTCAGGTGCGTGTATTCATCATAGGCATCGACCATGGCCTGACTGATCGTAGGAGTTTTCTTCGGCTTGTCCATTGTGGCTCTTTCCATCGAAAAGGACTGCCGGGCCATCAAACCCCCGCCGTTTCCCATCACCCTTTCAGGCGATGGGAAAGGACACCGGTGGAGAGCGCAACGCCGAGTCCAGTCATCACTGCGGCGGTAATTTCCCAGACGCCGACCGCCTCGTCAAGGAAGATGGCGCCACCAAATGCGGCAAGGACAGGCGTGAGGGCGCTGAAGGCCGCTGCCTGGCTGCCGCCGAGGGCTCGAACCGCAATGCCGTAGGCCAGCATGGCGGCAAGTCCGGAGAGCACGCCCTGACTGAGAAACTGCAGGCCGATTTCAGCCAGCGGCACACTGGCAAGCGTCGTGCCGAAAACCAGGGCAAGCCCCGCATGGATGATGAACGACCATACGGCGATGAGTGCCCCGCCCTCCAGGGCACTGAGGCCGGAACGGCGGAAGGCGTGGGTGTAGCCGGCCCACAGCAAGGCGCCAAGCGGGAGAAACACGAAACTGATCCAGGTGATGTCATGTCCGGCAATGGCGCGGGTCAAAAGGATGGCAAGGCCGCCGACAATGGCTGCAAGCCCGAGACTGCGCGACAGGTCGGGCCGCTCGCCGAAAACAACCATGCCGATCAGGGCGGCCGCCAGCGGCATCGATCCGCCGAGCAGCACGCCGACGGCGGATGCCGGTGTGGAATGGATGGCAAAGGTGGTGATCTGGAAGAACAGGGCGCCCGCGCCGCAAACCATGACCGCAACGAGGAGCGGCGGCACATTGCGCGGGATAAGCCCGGTGCGCAACCAGACGGGAGACAGAACCAGCGCCGGCACGCCATAGCGGATCAGGCCAAGGTCGACCGTGCCGAGAGGCGTGCCGCTGCTGTGGCGCGTGGCGACGATCCATGTGGCCCAGATGAAAACAGTAACCAGCGCACCGGCATAGCCGGCGCCGGAGGAAGGGGATGTCTTGTAGTCCTGAACAAGGGCGACCATCGCAATATCCTTTCAAAATCAGTCCCGTGGACTGCTGTTGACAGGAGATTAGCGCGGGATGCCGGGGCATGTCCTTGCAAGTTCATGCCACTTTGACTAGCATTTCAGCAATATTCAGGAAGATATGCCTGACAAAAAGGTGACTTATGCCAAATCTGGATAAATTTGACATCGGCATCCTCGAAGCGTTGCAGACCGATGCGCGGGCAAGCAATGTCGAGATCGCCGACAAGGTGAACCTGTCACCCTCGCCCTGCCTGCGCCGCATCCGCAACCTGGAAAAATCCGGCGTCATCCGCGGTTACCGTGCCGATATCGACCGCAAGGAGGTCGGGCTTGGCCTGACCGTATTCGTCGAGATCAAGGTCGGCCAGCACAGCCGGGAAAATTCCGACGCCCAGCAGGCCGCTCTCATTGCCATGCCGGAAGTGACGGGCGCGTTCCTGATATCGGGAACAGCGGATTTTCTGGCTGAGGTGGTGGTGGAGGATCTGAGCGCCTATGAGCGCTTTTTGACGGAAAAACTGCTTGTGCTGCCCGGCATTGCCGATATCCGCTCCAACTTCGCCATCCGCACCATCAAAGCGGGCAGCCCGTTGAAACTGCCGCAGCGTTAACGAATGCGAGGCAGCGCCGGACTGCTCCGGCGCTGCCTCGCAGCAAAACCTACTTGTCTTCGCAAAAGCTGATCCGGTTGCTGAACGGATCGATCACGTGCACTTCGCGCCCCCAGGGCGCTTCCTCAAGACCTGGCTTCATGAAGCGGTAGTTTCTGGAATGAAGCTCCTTGTGAAAGGCTTCAATCCCCGTCATGCGCACGAAAACCCGGGCTCCGGGGCTGGCGTCGCCGGAATGTTCGCTCAGATGCAGCGTCAGGCCGGAGCGCGTCACCTGACAGTAAAGCGGCATGTTGTCCTCGAACCGGTGCTCCCAGTCGAGGGTGAAGCCGAGATAGTCCAGGTAAAACTCCTTGGCCTTGTCAACGTCGAAAATCCGCAGGATCGGGTTGGCCGCTCCAAAAGAGATGGCTCCCTTCGGCGCGGGCCCGTCCTCCGCGATCTTTGCCGCAAGCACGTTCCAATTGTCGAGACCGAACCCGGCCGCAACAAGTTCCAGACCGTCGCTGTGTGAAATCTCGATATTTTTGGCGGCAAGCGCCTGTCGCAGCGATTTGGCCATCGCCTTGGCGTCATGAAATGTACGCATCGTCTATCCTTCGTAGGGGTGAACGCGGAAAGTCAGTGCCCGCATTGCCGACCCGTTCACCATGCAAAGGATGAAACGCAGCTTTGTCCGATACATTCACCATGGGTTAAAACCCCGCGAGCGGCTGGCCGTATCTGCCGCATCAATTGATATAAGCAGTTTTGTGCAGCGTCAACGGGATAAGAAAGTCAACAGGAGCCTCCCCGGACCTGGCCGGGGAGGCTCCTGTCGTGTGCCCTGCTTATTTCGGCAGGGTGTAGGCGATGACGTAGTCGCCCGCCTTGGTGTTGATCGAGCCATGCCCGCCGGCAACGATGACAACGAACTGCCGTCCGTCACCCAGCGCATAGGACATGGGCGTGGATTGTCCGCCCGCCGGAAGACGCCCTTCCCACAGCTGCTTGCCGGTGGTCACGTCGTAGGCACGCAGATAGTTATCGACCGTTGCGCCGAGGAACGCGACGCCGCCCGCCGTGATGATCGGGCCGCCCAGCCCCGGCACCCCGACCTTGAGCGGCAGGGGCAGCGGCGAGGAATCATACACCGTGCCATTGCGGTGCTTCCAGGCGATCTTGCCGGTCCGCAGGTCCGCCCCCGCCACATAGCCCCAGGGCGGGGTCTGGCATGGCAGGCCGAGCGGCGAGACGAACGGGCCCATCACCACCGCATAGGGCGCGCCTTCATTGCGGTTGAGCCCCTGCTCGCTGCCCTTTGTACCGGCACCCGGTGCCGGGACATCGGCGCGCGGCACGAGCCGCGAGGTGAAGGCCAGATAGGTCGGCATGCCGAACATCACCTGCCGCTCCGGATCGACCGCCACGCCGCCCCAGTTGAACACGCCGAAATTGCCGGGATAGATCAGTGAGCCCTGCAGCGATGGCGGTGTATAGCGCCCCTCATACCGCAGCTTGAGGAAGTTGATGCGGCAGGCCAGCTGGTCGAACAGCGTCACGCCCCACATATCCTTGCCCTGCAGCGGGCGCGGCATGAATGTCAGGCCGGAAACCGGCTGGGTCGGTGAGGTGTGATCCCCCTCGATGGCACCACCGGGCGCAGGCACCTCCTCGACCGGAATGATCGGTTCGCCCGAGCGCCGGTCGAGCACATAGATATCGCCCTGTTTTGTCGGACCGACCAGCGCCGGGACCGGCCCGCTTGCGGTGTTGATGTCGACAAGGCTTGGCTGCGAGGGCACATCCATGTCCCAGAGATCGTGATGCACCGTCTGGCGCACCCAGCGCATCTGCCCGGTATTGAGATCGAGCGCCACGATGGAGGAGGAGAATTTCTCCACATTGGCCGACCGCCCGGCGCCGAGCTGGTCCGGCGTCTGGTTGCCGAGCGGCACATAGATGAGCCCGAGCTTTTCATCGGCGCTGGAGATCGACCAGCTGTTGGGCGAATTGGCGGTGTATTTCTGCCCTTCCGGCAGCGGCGTCGTCACATCGGGATTGCCGGAGTCCCAGTTCCACACCAGCGCGCCCGTATTGATATCGAAGGCGCGGATGACGCCCGATTGTTCGTGGATCGAGTAATTGTCATTGACCGCGCCACCGACAATGATCTTGCCGGCGGCAATGACCGGCGGCGATGTCGAATAGTAATACCCGGCGGGATTGTAGGGCATGCCGGTTTCAAGATGGATGGTGCCCTTGTCGCCAAAGGCCGGGCAGACCTGACCATTGGCCGCGTCAAGCGCGATCAGCCGGGCATCTGCTGTGGGCATGTAGACCCGTTCTGCACAGGGCTGGCCGGCCGCGACGGTGGCATCGGCATAATAGGACACGCCGCGGCAGGTCTGGTGCTGGCGGTCGTCATTGTCCTTCACCTGCGGATCGAAGCGCCATTTTTCCTTGCCGCTCGCGGCATCGAGCGCAATGACGAAATTATGCGGCGTGCAGATGTAGAGCGTGTCGCGCACCTTGAGCGGTGTGACCTGATAGGTGGTCTCGGGCACATCGGTGGAACGGCGCACGTCGCCGGTCTGGTAGGTCCAGGCAACCTGCAGCTTGCCAACATTGTCCGGCGTGATCTGTTTCAAGGGCGAATAGCGCTGGCCGTAGAGGCTGCGGCCATAGAAATGCCAGTCATCATTGGGCACCCCGCCGAGATCGGGCGTGGTGGTGACCGCCTCCCGGCTCAGCTGTCCGGGAAGATCGAGCGGGTCCTGGGTCATGGAATAACCGGCAACCCCGAGTGCCACCAGAACGGCCAGCCACAACGGCGCTGCCCCCAGCGAGGCAGTTTCAGCATCGGCACGGGTCAGCCGCCCGCGCACCCAGGGTGTCAGAAGCCACAGCGCCAGCAGGATGATCACGCCGCCGCGCGGGGCCAGCTGCCACCAGTCGAAGCGGATTTCCCAGATGGCCCAGCCCAGCGTGCCGATCACCAGCAGCGCATAGACCAGCAAAGCAGACGAGCGCCGCCGGAACAGAAGAATGGACGTGACGAGAAAGGCGAGCGCCGCGATGACATAATACCAGCTGCCGCCAAGGATGGCGAGCCAGACACCGCCCGCACCAAGGGCAGCCGCAATGATCAGAAAAAGGAGAGCCGTCAGAGTGATTGCCATGGTAGGGGTCCTTTCCAAGCTCAATCAAGATCGAATGGTCCTGACATGAGGCTGCGAACGGGCCATCGGCTGCCAGATTCCTCTCTAACCTAGGCGTATGCCTTAATTCAGAACGGTGCAATATCAACGATTGCAAATTTCAATCGCAAGTTTCAGGGGAAACTCTCCGCTAAATGCTGTATGTTCTTGCTTTGTATCGGATCGGTCTGGTTTTTCGATACCGAATCACTACATTGGAGTGACATGTCCGGATTGCCCGACGATATACCGTTCTTCGATGAACCTGATGCGCCTCGCCAGCCCCAGGGCATAGCTGCACGCGCCATGCAGGCACGCGCCGCCCCGCCCTATCTCAATGGCCTCAACCCCGAACAGCGCCTTGCGGTTGAAACCACCGAAGGGCCTGTGCTGGTTCTTGCGGGTGCGGGCACCGGCAAGACGCGCGTGCTGACCTCGCGCATCGCCCATATCCTCTCCCTCGGCAAGGCCTATCCCAGCCAGATTCTTGCGGTGACCTTCACCAACAAGGCGGCGCGCGAGATGAAGGAGCGCATCGGCGTTCTCGTCGGCGGTGCCGTCGAAGGCATGCCGTGGCTCGGCACCTTCCACTCCATCGGCGTCAAGCTCTTGCGCCGCCATGCCGAACTGGTTGGCCTGCGTTCGGATTTCACCATTCTCGACACCGATGACGTCATCCGCCTGATCAAGCAGATCATTCAGGCCGAAGGGCTCGACGACAAGCGCTGGCCCGCCAAGCAGTTCGCGCTGATGATCGACGGCTGGAAGAACAAGGGCCTCGGTCCGGAGGAAATCCCCGAGGGCGATGCCCGCGCCTTTGCCAATGGCAAGGGCCGCGAGCTCTATACGGCCTATCAGAACCGCCTGAAGACACTCAATGCCTGCGATTTCGGCGACCTGCTCTGCCACCCCATCCGCATGTTCCGCGCCTATCCGGATGTGCTGAAGGAATATCACGCCAAATTCCGCTACATCCTCGTCGATGAGTATCAGGATACCAACACCGCCCAGTACATGTGGCTGCGCCTGATCGCGCAGGGCTCGAAGAATGTCTGCTGCGTCGGCGATGACGACCAGTCGATCTATGGCTGGCGCGGTGCGGAAGTCGACAATATCCTGCGCTTCGAAAAGGATTTTCCCGGTGCGGTGGTGATCCGGCTGGAGCGCAATTACCGTTCGACGGCGCATATTCTCGGTGCCGCGTCCTTCCTCATTTCCCACAACGAGGGCCGCCTCGGCAAAACCCTGTTCACCGATGCGCCGAATGCCGAAGACGCCAAGGTCAATGTCCACGCCGCCTGGGATTCCGAAGAGGAAGCCCGCGCGGTCGGCGAGGAAATCGAGCAGGCACAGCGCCGGGGTCACAATCTCAATGACATGTCGATCCTCGTGCGCGCCTCCTTCCAGATGCGCGAGTTCGAAGACCGTTTCGTCACCCTCGGCCTGAATTACCGCGTCGTTGGCGGACCGCGATTCTACGAGCGCCTCGAAATCCGCGATGCCCTCGCCTATTTCCGCGTCGTGGCCCAGGGGTCCGATGACCTTGCGCTGGAGCGCATCATCAACACACCCAAGCGCGGCCTGGGTGAAGCCGCCGTGCGGCAGGTGCATGACTATGCCCGCGCCCGCGATATCGGCATGCTCGATGCCGCCGCCGATCTGGTGCAGACGGAAGAACTGAAGCCCAAACCCCGTTCCGCGCTGCGCGAAGTGGTTGAAAATTTTCATCGCTGGCAATCGCTGATTGATTCAACGCCACACACCCAGCTGGCCGAGATGATTCTCGACGAATCCGGCTATACCGCCATGTGGCAGGCCGACCGCTCGGCGGAAGCGCCGGGCCGGCTGGAAAACCTCAAAGAACTCATCCGCTCCATGGAGGAATATGAGTCGCTGCGGTCCTTCCTCGAACACGTGGCTCTGGTCATGGATGCCGAGCAGAACGAAAATCTCGATGCGGTCAACATCATGACGCTGCATTCGGCCAAGGGGCTGGAATTCGAAACCGTCTTCCTGCCCGGCTGGGAGGAAGGCCTGTTCCCGCACCAGCGTGCGCTGGATGAGGGCGGGCGCTCCGGCCTTGAGGAAGAGCGGCGGCTTGCCTATGTCGGCCTGACCCGTGCCAAGAAGAACCTGCATATCTGGTTCGTCTCCAACCGGCGCATCCACGGGCTCTGGCAGTCGACCATCCCCTCCCGTTTCCTCGAGGAACTGCCGGAAGCGCACGTGGAAGTTGTTGCAACGGGCAATTCCTATGGCGGATACGGCTCCGGCGGTGGCTACGGCCAGTCGCGTTTCGACCGCGCCGATCCGTTCGAGAATACCTATTCCACCCCCGGCTGGCAGCGCGCCCAGCAGAACCGTTCTGACGCCACGCGCAACAATTGGGGCTCGCGCTCCGGCGCAAAGGTCGAGCGCATCGGCTATGGCGAGACGGATTCCGGCCACGGCGCCGGACGCGGCTCGGTCAAAGGCCGCATGATCGACGGCGAGCTGGTTGCCAAATCCGTCAGCGAAACCCCGTCGAATTTCGATGTCGGCGACCGGGTGTTCCACATCAAGTTCGGCAACGGCAATGTCTCGTCCATCGAAGGCAACAAGCTGACCATCGATTTCGACAAGGCCGGACAGAAACGCGTGCTCGACAGTTTTGTGAAGCAGATCTGAGGGGCTGGGTTCCTTCACCCCCCTCTGGGCTGTCGCCCATCTCCCCCACAAGGGGGGAGATCACATCGACATCAGTGATTTTACTTAATTTTCAATGTTGAAGATTAGCCGAAACAGCTGTGAAAGCTGATCTCCCCCCTTGTGGGGGAGATGTCCGGCAGGACAGAGGGGGGTGTAAACCCAACGAAAACACCCCAAACCTATTCCGGCTTGCCCTTGGTCCAGGTGACATTCCCTGCAAACAACGGAATGGTCGAGATCGAGGTTTTGGCCGAACCGTCCTGCACCTGGCTGGCATGGGCGAGATAGATCAGCGAATTGTTCTGCTTGTCGTAGATGCGGGTGATGTTCAGCTTCTTCCAGATCAGGCTGGTGCGCTCGGAAAACACCCGCTCGCCGCCCTCGCCCAGCTTGATGTCGCCGATGACGATCGGGCCGGTCTGCTGGCAGGAGATCGAGGCATTGGACGGGTCCTCGAACCAGTTGCCCTTCTGCAGCCGGTCGATGACGCCGCGTGAGAACGAGGCGAGATGGCAGGTCACGCCCTGGATCTTCGGGTCGGCGACCGCATCGATGACGATGTCATTGCCCAGCCAGTCCACACCGACCTTGCCGACCTCCTCCGCCTGAGCCGGCAGGATGGCGGCGCCCAGAAGGGCCAGAGCAGCGAGCATATGCTTCATCGAGAATCTCCTGAAAGGGTTGGGCTTGCCAGACACAGTTGGATATGGCGGCGTGGAATTGCAAGCAGAACGGCCCGCCGCGCCTATCGTTCCCACTTCGCCAGAAAATCCTCGATGCTCAGCGACTGGATGTCGGGGATAGCCTCGAAAATCGTCGTCGCGGGCCAGTCCCACCACGCCAGCGCCATCAGGCGCTCGGCAATGGCGGCTGGAAAACGCGGACGGATCAGGCGTGCCGGATTGCCCGCGACGATGGTGTAGGGCGCCACGTTTTTGGTCACCACCGCATTGGCGCCGATCACTGCGCCATGGCCGATGCTGATACCGGGCATGATGACGGCGCCATGGCCGATCCACACATCATGGCCGATGCTGACGCGCTTGGCCTGCCGCCGGGCGCGGAAACCGAAATCGACGCCCTGATAGCGGAAGAACTCGTTGGGGCGATAGCTCACCTTGTGGGTGGTCAACCGTTCCATCGGATGTTCCAGCGCGTTGATGCGCACATTCGACGCAATGGAGCAGAAGCGGCCGATATCCGCATAGATGCCTTCGCTGTGGCGTTCGATGTAGGAAAAATCCCCCATCGTCACGTCGCGCAGGATCACCCTTTCGCTCACCTCGGCGAAACGGCCGAGCTTGACGCCCTTGAGCTGTGCCGTCGGGTGGATGCGCGGTTCGGGATTCTGGAAACGGAGGTCGTCGGGATCAGCCATCGTGCTTTCTCAAATAAGGGTGCGGCAATTCTTTTGCATAAATGCCGGTGAAATCCTATAATCCCCGCATGAAATCATCCTATTCCATCAGCCCATCGCAATTGACGCTTTATACCACCCTGGCGCTTGTTGCAGCCGCGGCGACGGGCGCGACCTTTGCCGCATGGTTCAACCATGGCGATGCGATCTTCCTGTCGCTGATCCAGGCTGGTCTTTCCTGGTGCATGTAGCTGCATCCACCCTGCCCCCGGAGGAAATGTCCCTATGAACAGACGTCTGATGCCATTTCTTGTCGTGGCAATCATGCTCTTGGCTGCCGCGGCCGGATGGATCACGTTCCAGTCCTACCGCCACCAGCCGGGCTCTGCCAATGCCGGTCCCTTCGGCGTACCGTTTCAGCTCGTGACCATGAACGGCGAGCCTGTGACCGAGGCTGCGTTCCGACAAAAGCCGTCGGCGGTGTTCTTCGGCTTCACCCATTGCCCGGAAATCTGCCCCACCACCCTGTTCGAACTCGATGCATGGCTGAAGCAGCTCGGGCCCGAAGGCCAGAACATCAACGCCTATTTCGTCACCGTCGATCCCGAACGCGATGCCGCTGACGTCATGAAAACCTATGTTGGCAATGTTTCGGACCGTATCACCGGCATAACAGGCGATCCCGACAAGATGGCGGCAATGCTCAAAGGTTACAGCGTCTATGCGCGCAAGGTGCCGACCGAGGGCAGCGACTACACCATGGACCACACCGCCTCGGTCTTTCTTCTGGATAGCAAGGGCGGTTTCTTCGGCACCATTGCCTATGGCGAAAATCCTGATACGGCTGTCGCCAAGCTGAAACGTCTGGCCAAGAGCTAGAGACCATCCCGAAAGTACACGACCCGATGACCCAGACCCGCCTGTTCCTCACCGCTGGCAAGATCGAAGCCGACCGCGTGTTCGATCTGTTGCAGCTCGCCTTTGAAGAGGATGGCCTGCCGATTTCCACTTTCGAAGTGGACGAGGATGCGGAAATCTTCGAGGTCTCTGTCTATACGTTCGAACCTGACGAGATCGAGCCGCGCATCCGCGACATTCTGGCCGCCGATGCCTTCGGTCTCGATGTACAGCGCGAACAGGTCCCCGATATAGACTGGGTCGCCCATTCGCTCGAAGGCCTTTCGCCGGTGCGCGCCGGACGGTTCTTCGTGCATGGATCGCATGACCGCGACAAGCGCCGCATCAACGATCTCGGCATCGAGATCGATGCCGGTCTTGCCTTCGGCACCGGCCACCACGGCACCACCTCCGGCTGCCTCGACATGATCGGCGAAGTCATCCGCCGCGAACATCCGCGCAATGCGCTGGATCTGGGCACCGGCAGCGCGGTGCTGGCCATCGGCATTGCCAAGCTTGCCCCCATTCCGGTTCTGGCGACCGATATCGATCCAGTGGCCGTCGCGGTGGCGCAGGACAATGTGGTGAAGAACGGCGTTGCTGCACGCGTCCAGACTGAGACCGCCACAGGCTTCCATCACCCGGCCATGCGCTTTGCCGCGCCGTTCGACCTGATCGTCGCCAATATTCTCGCCCGCCCGCTCATGCAGCTCGCGCCCGAGATGCGCAAGCATCTGGCCTGGGGCGGCTCGCTCATTCTCTCGGGCATTCTGGAAACCCAGCGCGACAAGGTGCTGGCCGCCTATCGCGTGCAGGGCCTGTTCCACCAGAAGACGCTGCGGCGCGAGGGCTGGGTCACCCTGCACCTCAAGGCAAAATCGACGTATTGAACAAAAAGGGCAGCGAAAGCTGCCCTTTATCCCAGACATCGTAGATGATGTGCTTGGTTCTTCGGCGCATGCCGTCCTGAAAAACCCGGTGCAAACCGCGTGCCTCCATTGCCTCCGCCGTGATCGAAAGATAGGTTCCATCACCCAACAGCAGAGGTTTGCATCACCATGTTCCAGTCGTTTGAGGTCGTCAGTAATCCGGCCACCGGCGCCCCGCGCGTCGCCAAGCTGCGCGCCGAACTCGAAGCCCACAACCTTGACGGTTTTCTTGTTCCCCGTGCCGACGAACACCAGGGCGAATACGTACCGCCGCGTGCGCAGCGCCTGGCCTGGCTGACCGGCTTCACCGGCTCTGCCGGTGTTGTGCTTGTCCTCAGGAAACAGGCGCATCTGTTTGTCGACGGCCGCTACACGCTGCAGGCGGCCGAGCAGACCGACCCTGCGGTTTTCAGCGTGGAAAGCCTGGTGGAAACGCCGCCGCCGGTCTGGCTGCGCAACAGCGGCCGGAAACTGACCATCGGCTTCGACCCGTGGCTGCACACCATTGCCGAGACCAAGGCATTGCGCGAAGCGCTGGAAGCCAATGGCGGCACGCTGGTTGCAGTTAAGGACAATCTGGTCGATCTGGTCTGGGAGGACCAGCCGGCCCCGCCGCTCGAAGCCGTGACGATCCAGCCGGAAAAATATGCCGGGAAACTCGCCAGCGACAAGCTGAAGGAACTGGCCGAAGCGGTGGAAAAGGCCAAGGCCGACGCAACGGTCCTGACCGATCCCTCCTCCATCGCCTGGGCCTTCAACATTCGCGGCAATGATGTCAGCAACACGCCGCTGCCGCTGTCCTTTGCCATCATCCCCGTATCGGGCGAACCACTGCTCTTCATCGACAAGCGCAAGCTGCCCATCGAAACGGAGGCCTATCTCACCCAGCTTTCGGCGTTGCGCCCGCCATCCGCCCTGGAGGCCGATGTGGCCAGCCTCGGCGCACAGGGCAAGGCCGTGATGCTCGATCCTGCGCTGGCGGCGGAAAAACTGCGGCTCGTCATCGAAGCTGCCGGCGGCAGGGTTGTTGAAGGTACGGACCCCGCCCGCCTGCCCCGCGCCCTGAAAAACGCGGCGGAGCTTGCGGGCGCGCGCAAATCGCACGAACGCGATGGCGTTGCCATGGTGTCGTTCCTGGCATGGGTCGACGCGCAGGCACCCGGCACCATCGACGAGATCGATGCGGCAAAGAAGCTGGAGGAAACCCGCCGCACCGTGGCCGAAGGGTTCCAGATGCCGCTCGAAAACCTCTCCTTCGACAGCATTTCCGGCGCAGGCCCGAATGGCGCTTTTGCCCATTACCGCGTCAACACCCAGTCCAACCGCAAATTGCAGGACGGCGAACTCTATCTCATCGACAGCGGCGGCCAGTACCGTGACGGCACGACCGATATCACCCGCACCCTGCCCGTCGGCAAGCCGACTGAGGACATGAAGCGCAAATTCACCCTTGTGCTCAAGGGCGTGATTGCCATCACCACCGCGCGTTTCCCCAAGGGCACGCGCGGCATGGACATCGATGTGCTCGCCCGCATCGCCCTGTGGAAGCAGGGCTATGATTATGGCCACGGCACCGGCCATGGCGTCGGCTCGTTCCTGTCCGTGCATGAGGGGCCGCAAAGCATTTCCAGGCGCGGTACGCATGAACTGCTGCCGGGAATGATCCTGTCCAACGAACCCGGCTACTACAAGCCGGGCGGTTACGGCATCCGTACGGAAAACCTGCTCATCGTTACGGAACTGGCCGTGCCAGAAGGCGGCGATATCCCGATGATGGGTTTCGAGACCATCACGCTGTGTCCCATCGACAAGCGGCTGATCGATACCAGCCTGCTCATCCGGGAAGAACTGGTATGGCTTGATGCCTACCACGCACAGGTGCGCGCGGCCTTGCTGCCGCACACCGTTGCTGCCGACCGCGACTGGCTGATCAAGGCAACCGAACCGCTCGGATGATTCAGACGGGAAGCTGGCGCAGCAGGATGATCATGGCTGCGCCGGCGAGAAACATTGTCAGCGCGTTGAACCGCAGGGACACCAGACCGGCAAACACCAGCGCGACGACGCCGCGCCAGTCCGCCGTGGCGATGGCGGGGGCCACCAGCGTCGTCAGAACCGCGGCCGGCACGGCATTGAGCGCCACCTCCACGCGCGGGTGAACGCGGTCGAAGCGTGACAGGACGAGATGACCGCCGATACGGGTCAGGAACGTCAGCACGGCGCCGGCAAGGATGATCCAGAAGATTGTCGACATCTCAGTTCTCCCCCGCCGTTTTGTCCGGTTTTGCCACGATCACGGCGGTCAGGATACCGGCGAGCGCGCCGATGCTGACATGCCAGGGTGAACCGATGGTCTTGGCCGCGACAATCGACGCGATGCCGCTGGCAATGACGATGGGCGCCCAGTTGGAGCGTTTGCGGAAGCCCATGACCAGCCCGAGGAAGTAGATGGGCAGCAGCATATCGATCCCCAGCGCGTGCGGGTCCTTGATCAGATTGCCGAAAAGCCCGCCGATCCACGCCTCCACCACCCACATCACATAGATCGGCGTGGCGACGCCGAGATACCATGCAAAGGTGACGCGCGCGCCGGATTCCGCCCGCTTTTCGGTCTCGGCATATTGCGGATCGGTCAGCAGGAAATAACTCAACAGGCTTTCGGGAATAGTAAAATGGCCGATGCGGCGGCCGACGGCCGCCGAATACAGCACGTGGCGGAAATTGACCGCAAAAATCGAAAAGACGATCAGCCACGCCGGAATATTGTGGCCGAACAGCTCGATGCCGACCATCTGGCTGGCGCCGCCAAAAATCGCCGCGCTCATCAGCACCGCCTCGAACACGGTAAAGCCGTTGTCGATGGCAAGCGCGCCGAACAGCAGGCCGAAAGGCGCCGAGGCAATCATGACGGGAAGCCCGCGGCGGAACCCCTGCCAGAATTCCACGCCAAAGCCTGCCCGCCGCGCAACGGTGGTTTCATCTTGATATGTTTGTTCGCTCATGATGAGCGTGGTCTAAGGCAGGTTGGCCAGCCTGTCACGTGAGAATTGTTGATCGCTATCATCAATGTTGCTGCAGCGTCGAACGGCCTGGCCAACTGCGTCGATGGTGTGCGTGTTTCGACACGCACACCAGACCCGGCAATCGGCTCGGCTCAGAACTTCTGGGTCAGCGAAATGCGGAAGCTGCGGCCAACCTCGGCGTAGCGGTCGGCAACGGCCAGATTGGTAGCGTTCGGGACATCCGTCGCATTCCAGTATTTCTTGTCGAAGACATTGAAGACACCGGCCTGGATTTTCATGCCCTTGGCAAATTTCGGTTCCCAATAGGCTGTGGTATCGACGATGCCATAGCCAGGAGCGACGAAACCGCCGCCGCTGACCTTGTCGCGCGCTGCAGCCATGGTCAGCGAAACATCGGCACCCCAGCTGTCGGCATTATAGCCAAGGCCGACAATCGCGCGGATCGGCGGGATGGAGTTGAGATACTCCTGGGTTTCGGTGTTTTTGCCCTGTGAAACGGCAACCGATGCCCACGTCACCCAGTTCTCGGCGAAATTGATGCGGCCATTGAGTTCGGCGCCATAAATCTGCACGCGATTGAGATTGGCATAGCCGGTAATGCCGCCAACCGGATATTCGCCGCCGGGCGGTGCGATGGTGACGGTGTCGATGAAGTTGCGGTAGTAGTTGTTGAAGACGCTGGCCGACAGCGCATATTTGTCGCTCTCATACTTGGCGCCAACCTCAAAACCGTTGCTGGTCTCGGCCTTCAGGCCAGGATTGCCGACGCGGGCATAGGAACCGGGAGCGCCGTAATTCTGGAACAGCTCCATGGCCGAAGGCGCACGGAAGCCCTGGGCCCACTGCACGTAGAAATCGAGTTCGCTGGTGGCGTGATAGGTCGCCCGCAGCTTCGGCGTAAAGCGCGAATCGCTGTTGGATGCCGGCAGAGAACCGTTGAAGTTCGGGCCATGCTCATAGGCCGCCGTCATCTGCGGATTATGCTCGTACCAGTCGAAACGCCCGCCCGGCGTCAGGGTCAGGCGGCCATTCAGAAGCTCGATGTCGTCCTCGGCATAGATGCCGAATCCGGTCGACTGCACGTCGGGCATGTCGGAGCTGTTGGCATGCAGCATGCGGCAGGTCTGCGGGCCGAAGGGCTGGGGCAATTTGCTCCAATCGACATCCGGACAGTTATCGACACCCGCTGCATACTGATGCATGTTCTGCCGGTAGATTTCGCCGCCAATGCGGAACTTGTGCTTGATGCCGCCGATGTCAGCTTCCTTGACCACATAGCCGGTCAAACCATAGGCATCAAGGTTCAGCTCGCTGTCGCGTTTATACACACCTGAAGGGAAGCCATAGCGGAAAGGGTCGCCGCGGATGATGCGCGCCCTGGCATCGGGCAAGCGGATGGCATCGGTCGTTTTGTTGAGGGTCTGCTGTGTCCAGTAGACCGTAGCGTGCGCCTCATCGACCCAGCCGCCTTTGTCAGGGGCAATGTAATCGTAGCTGCCGGAAATGCGCTTGCGTTCATAAGTCTCGCCGGACTTGAAGCTGTCGGGCACATAGGCGGACGACGTTCCGATGAAATCGTCCGAATCGGAATCCTTCTTGAAGATTTCACCGGTCAGGCCGAAACGATGACCGCCCTCAACATTCTGGTAGAGTTTTACCAGCACATTGCCCTGATCGTAATCAAGCGGGTTGGCCTCGGTGCGTCCGGTGCCGTAACCGCCGATATCACCGGGTGTATCTTTTTCATGCCCCTGACGATAACCGCCCTGCACGAGGAATTCCGTGTTGCCTGCGCGGGCCGCAACCGCCGCATTGGTGCGCCAGCTTTTGTCGCCGCTGTCATAGGTGCCCTTGGTCAGAACGCCCCAGTTGCGGCCCTCGCCGATAACATCGGACGGGTCGAGCGTGCGCAGCTGGATGACGCCGCCCAGCGCACCCGAACCGTAACGGCTGGAGTCGGTGCCCTTGGTGATGTCAATCTTGGAGAGCCCGTCGAAATCGAAGCCATCAAGGCCACCCTGCGTCCCGCGCGGATCGGAAATCCACGGCACGCGAATGCCATCGATGGTCGTCAGCACCCGGTCCTGGTCGAGACCGCGCAGATTGACGCTTTTCGACGTCGAGTTGACATTCACGCCCGCATCAATGCGGCGGCCCAGATCCTGGAAATTGTCGACCATGCGTTTCTGAATGGTTTCCCGCTCGGTCGTCGTCGTCAGCGGCGTCGCCTCGGTGCCGCTCTGATTGCGCTTGAGGACAATCGGCGCCAGCTCGATCGTTTCGCCCGTTGCCGGTGCACTTTGCGCAAATGCCGCGCCCGTACCCAACCCCACAACCAGCAAGGTACCCGCGCTACCACACATCAGGCGCGCAAGCATGTTCCGTGTCAAAACCATATCCAAACCCCCGAGAGAATGCTTGGCTGGCTTAACGTTGAGCGCGAAGACCGCGCCGTGTTCATGGCTTGCTGAGCGGAAATTGTCTGCGTGTATTCACGCTGTACATTTGTTCAGTACAAAAACATGACTATAAAAGTCAATATTAAATACACCGATTATTTCAGACCGATTTATTGGCGGGACCGGTGTTGCCGCGACACCACATCTGCCCGGCCGCACTTCAGGAAACCAGCGTTCCCTCGATCTTCTTGCCCCAGTCGATGAGCGGCTTGGCCTTCAGCGCAAAGGCGAAGAGTTCATCGGCAAGCGCGGGCGACGTGATGCCGTCCGGATCGATGGGGTGGCGCACGACGAAATGCCGGTTGCGCAGGGCTTCGATGAGATCGGGATCGGTGACCGTTTCGAAGCCGCGCGGCGTGCGCTTCAGGCGGTCGTAATCGCTTAAAGTCAGTCCGCCCTTTTTCAATGCGGCCACCATGGCGCGGTAGTTCTCCGGCTTGTCGACGATGGCCTTGCGCATGGCTGCGAGAAGCTCCGGTTTCTGCTGCCACCAGGCGACGGCGGCATAGCAGCCCTTGTAGTCCTCCAAGCCGATGCAGACGTAGAAACAGCCTGATTCGGCCCATTTGCTGCCGTCGGCCGAAAGCAGTGCGGAGAGATGCCGGTTGTAGGGGCTCTTGTCCTTGGCAAAGCGCGTATCCCGCTTGATGCGGAACTGCGATTTCTTGCGGTCTCCCTTGAACGGCAGCCCTGCCTTGTCGAACCGGGCGATGAGATCGTCGATCAGGTCGCCGAGCGGCTCGAGCAGATGGGCCTCGAACAGGTTCTTGTTCTCAACGAACCACTCGCGGTTCTGGTGAAAATCCAGTGCCTTGAGGAAGGGCAGCGCCTTGTCGCCAAATCCCTTGAAAACCGTCTCGCTCATGCGCCCACCAAAGTAAACCAGGCATCTTCATCGATGACTTCGATGCCGAGGGACTGTGCCTGCGTCAGCTTGGAACCAGCCCCCGGCCCGGCCACCACCAGATCGGTCTTTTTCGAAACCGACCCAGCCGTCTTGGCGCCGTAGCGCTCGGCCATGGCTTTCGCCTCATCACGGGACATGCGCTCCAGCGAACCGGTGAAGACGATGGTCTTGCCCACAACCGGCGAATTGCTGACGGTGCGCACCTCCTCGTCCAGCGGCGTGACTTCATCAAGCAGGGCAGCGAGCGCCGTCCGGTTGTGCTCTTCCGCATAGAAATCGACCAGGGCTTCCGCCACGATGCTGCCGATGCCATCGACCTCGTTGAGCTCGCGCCAGGCGTCATTGCCCTTGTCGGATTTGTCCGCCGGCAGGGTTGCCGCCTGCGCAACGGCTGCAAGTGCCTCGTAGGAGCGATAGGCCTTGGCCAGCCGCTTGGCGTTGACCTCGCCGACATGGCGAATACCCAGACCGTAGATGAAGCGGCTCAGCGCCACCTGCCGCCGGTCATCGATCGCGTCATAGAGTTTCTTCACCGACACCGCGCCGAACCCGTCGATATTTTCCAGCTTGGCCAGCGAAGCCGCCTGCCGTTTCTTCAGGGTGAAAATATCCGCCGGCGTACCGATATGCAGGGCCGGATCGTCGGATTTGAAAAAGAACTCGACCTGCTTTTCGCCAAGCCCTTCGATGTCGAAGGCATTGCGCGAAACGAAATGCCGGATGCGCTCCACCGCCTGCGCTGGGCAGATCAATCCGCCGGTGCAGCGCCGCACCACTTCCCCCTCCTCGCGCACCGCATGCGAGCCGCAGGCCGGGCAGGTATCCGGGAAGATATAGGCGGACGGGCCGCGCGGCTTGTCCGCGACGATATCGACGATCTGCGGAATGACGTCGCCCGCCCGCTGCACCACCACCGTGTCGCCGACGCGCAGATCACGCCCCTCGCGGACCGGCAGGCCGTTCTGGCCGATGCCTTTGATATAGTCCTCGTTGTGCAATGTCACATTGGTGACGACGACACCGCCCACGGTGACCGGTTCAAGCCGGGCGACGGGTGTCAGAGCGCCGGTCCGCCCGACCTGAATGTCGATGCCGCGCAGGATGGTGATCGCCTGTTCCGCCGGGAACTTGTGGGCAATGGCCCAGCGCGGGCTGCGGGAGACAAAGCCCAGCCGCTGCTGCAGAGCAAGATCGTCGACCTTGTAGACAACGCCATCGATATCATAGCCCAGCGTCGCGCGCTGTTCCTCGATCTGGTGATAATGCGCAACCAGGCCCTCCACCGTCTCGAATTTCTGCATCAGCGGGTTGACGCGGAAGCCGTAGGACTTGAATGCCTCCACCATACCCATCTGTGTTGCCGCAGGCATGGCGCTGACCTCACCCCAGGCATAGGCGAAAAACTGTAGCGGCCGCGATGCGGTGATCGTCGCGTCGAGCTGGCGCAGGGAACCAGCGGCAGCATTGCGCGGATTGGCGAAGACCGGCTTGCCGTCCTGTGTCTGGCGCTCGTTGAGTGCGGCAAAATCCGCATGGCTCATATAGACTTCGCCGCGCACCTCCAGCACCTCGGGTGGATTGCCGTTCAATACATTCGGAATGCTCGCGACAGTACGCGCGTTGAGCGTGACGTTCTCGCCGGTCGTGCCGTCGCCGCGGGTGGCGGCGGTGACCAGGCGGCCCATCTCGTAGCGCAGCGACAGGGACAGCCCGTCGATCTTCGGTTCGGCGGTGATTTCAACCGGCGCGCTGACGCCCAGCTTGAGAAAACGGCGGATGCGGTCGACAAAATCCTGCACGTCCTGATCGGAAAAAGCATTGTCCAGCGACAGCATCGGGATAGAATGCGTGACCTTGCCGAACTTTTCCGAGACCGTCGCACCCACTTTGTTCGAGGGTGAATCCTCGCGCTTCAGGTGCGGGAAACGCTGCTCGATGGCAAGGTTACGCCGCCGCAGGGCGTCATACTCACCATCGGATATGGTCGGCGCATCTTCCGTGTTGTAGCGGTAGTCATGCTGGGCAATTTCCGCCGCCAGGCGGCCGAGTTCCTCCGCCGCTTCTGCTTCGCTCAACTCTTCTACGGGAATGTCTGCCATGGCCTGTCCGACGCTGAAAATACGGATTCGGCGGGAGATTAACTGAAGCGGCGCGCAAATGCACCGTTCAAAATCGGCGGGGTCTGCAGGTTGCGGTCAGCTCCTGCCATACGCTGCACTCAGGAGGCGGCAGCGCTGTTTTCGCGCAGAAGCCGCACCGCGGCGGCACGTGCTTCGTCCGTGACGCTGGCACCGGCCAGCATTCGGGCAATTTCTTCCTGGCGGTCGCCGGTTTCCATGGCATGGATGGACGTGGCAACGCGGTCATCGCCCCTGGCGGATTTGGCGATGAGAAAATGCGTCTGCGCCCGTGCCGCCACCTGCGGCGCGTGGGTAACTGACAGCACCTGCACCCGGTCCGACAGGCGGCGCAGCCGCTGGCCGATGGCATCGGCCACGGCACCGCCAACCCCCGTGTCGATTTCGTCGAACACCAGCGTCGGCGCCGAACCGCGATCGGCCAGCGCCACCTTCAACGCCAGCAGGAAACGCGACAGCTCGCCGCCCGACGCCACCTTCATCATCGGCCCTGCCCGCGTGCCGGGATTGGTCCGCACCCAGTACTCGACCGTATCGATGCCTTCCGGCAGGCGGTTTTCCGGGTCCGCCGCCATCTCGACGATGAATTCGGCCCGCTCCAGTTTCAACGCGGGAAGCTCGGCCATGACGGCCGCCTTGAGGTGGCCGGCAGTTTCGTGCCGTTCCTTTGACAGGATCGCCGCGGCCTCGTCATAGGCCACCCGCGCCGCCACAGCTTCCTTTTCCAGCGCGGCAAGCCGTTCGGCACCCGCATCGATATCCGCAAGATCGGCGTCCATTTTGTCGCGCAGACCGGCAAGGTCGTCCACCGGCACGGAATATTTGCGCGCGGCGCCGCGCAGGGCAAAGAGCCGCTCTTCCGTCTGCTCAAGAACACGCGGATCGAAATCGATGGCGCGGATCGCCTGTTCAATGCCATTCTGCGCTTCGGTCAGGGCGTTGAGCGCCTCGTCGATGGCCTTGACCACCGGCTCCAGCAGCTGCGGCGCTTCCGGCACCTTGCGCTCAAGCCGCCGTACAAGGCTTGCCAGTGATGGCACCGGCGAACCGGAGCCCGACAGCACCTCATTGGCATCGTTGACATCGCCCGCAATCTTTTCCGAGCGCATCATTTCGGTGCGCCTGATGGCCAGTGCCTCTTCTTCCTGCGGTTCCGGATCAAGCTTTGTCAGCTCATCGACGGAGGCACGCAGGTAATCCGCCTCGCGCGTCGCCGCCTCAACCTTGGCGCGGTGCCGCACCAGCGTGTTCTCCGCATCCCGCCAGGTCTTGTGCAGCGAGCGGACCGTTGCCGCCTTGGTTTCCAGGGACCCGAAAGCGTCGAGGAGCGAGCGGTGAATGTCGATATCGATCAGGGCGCGGTCATCGTGCTGGCCGTGGATTTCGACCAGTCTGCGGCCGAGCTCCTTCAACAGCGTGACGCTTGCGGCCTGATCGTTGATGAAGACGCGGCTGCGGCCATCCGATGTCTGCACGCGGCGCAGGATGATGTCGCCGTCATCGCTGATGTCGTTGTCGCGCAGGAGTGCGCGTGCGGGATGGGCACCGGCCACGTCGAACACGGCCGTCACCTGCCCCTGCTCCGCGCCATGACGCACCAGCGAGGCATCGCCGCGCGCACCGAGCGCCAGCGACAGGGCATCGAGAAGGATGGATTTGCCTGCGCCGGTCTCGCCGGTGAGCACCGACAAGCCGTCGCGAAACTCAATGTCGAGCCGTTCAATCAGAACAATATCGCGGATCGACAGGTGCGAAAGCATGAATCGCTCAGCTTAAAAGTGGGTCAGGCGCCATTTTTCTTGCCGCCCACAATCGTCTGGGCAGCCTGTGACAGCCAGGAACCGGCATTCTGGCGCGGCTCAAGACCGCCGCTCTGCAGCAGCTTGTAGCTGTCCTTGTACCACTGGCTGTCCGGGTAATTCTGTCCGAGCACCGCTGCAGCCGACTGTGCCTCGCTGGTCAGACCCAGCGCATAATAGGCCTCGGTCAGACGCGCCAGCGCTTCTTCGACATGGCGGGTGTTGGAATACTGTTCGACAACACCGCGGAAGCGCTTGATCGACGCCAGATATTCCTTGCGTTCCAGATAGTAGCGGCCGACCTGCATTTCCTTGCCGGCGAGCTGGTCGCGGCCGAAGCGGATCTTTTCCTTGGAATCGTCGACATATTCCGACTGCGGGAAACGCTCGACGACTTCATTGAAGGCAGCGATGGAGCGGCGTGTCATGCTCTGTTCGCGCGTTACGTCGGGAATCTGGCGGTAATAGCAAAGGCCGGTGATGTAATAGGCGTAGGCCGCTTCCGGCTGGGTCGGATACAGCGCGATGTAGCGCTTGGTCATGGCGAGCGAGTCGTCATACTTGCCGGCGCGGTAGTTGGCGAAAGCGCCCATCACCAGCGCCTTGCGGGCGAATTCGGAATAGGGATGCTGGCGGTCGACGGCATCGAACTTCTTGGCAGCCTCGTCGAGACGCCCGGCATTCAGATTGGCGAGCGCCTGGTTGTAGAGTACGTCGGCGGGCTCGATCGTATCGACATAGGCCGACAGGTCGAGGTCCTTATCGTTCGAAGCACAACCGGAAATGGCAGTTGCACCGGCAACCGACGCCATAAGAAGGGCCAAACGGGCCTTGCTGCCAAACCCTGCACTCATCGACATTCTGCAACTCGCCATTCTGTCTTAGGCCCCATTCAAGAAATTAGAGCATTCTGCGCAAATCCGATATCACGTTTGCGCATCATGCTCTAGATACAGTCAAACTCACCGTCAGTTGCGCGTTCTTAAACCACAAGCCAACAGAATCAGCAATCTTATTGCCATCTAATCGTCCAAATTTGTGGCGGAGGCAGAAATGAGCTGTGAAAAGAACATATTCCCTTATTTGGGCAGCGACATATGCCCCACCCGGTACATCTGGGCTGCCTCTTCACCCTGCCCCGGCGCATCTGGCCCCCACAACCGGAACCGCACCACTGTCCAGCTATAGGGTTCAAAACCCGCCACGGACGCGAGAATGCGCTTGTGCTCTCCATCGCGCAGCACCCGTTCGCTTTCCTGCTTCCGCTGTTCACCCAGGGGCACGGTTGTATCTGCCGGCAGGACCTCCCGCGTTGCAAACGCCGCCTGCGACACATCGGGCGACACGAATGCCTGCCAGACGAACCAGGACTTTACCTGCGGCCGGCCGAACGCGTCCGACACGCCGGCAAATCCATCCCCGCCGAGAAAATTGTTCAAGCCCTCCACATCGTCCCAGAGATAAAACGGTGCGTAGAGGTTGTCGCGGCTGGGGGTTACATCCGCGCGGCGGGCCGACAGATAGGCCTTGAAGCGCAGATGCGGGTAGTTGTCGAGCAGATGCCCCTTCTCCGCGATCCGCCGGTCGATGATCGCCATGTCATAGTCGGCCGGCAGGATGAAACTGTATTGCATGGCAATCATGATCGTTCTCCTTGTCGTTCTGGTGGTTCAGGCAACCTCGAACATCTGCATGCCGCCATTGCTGAAGGACCATTCATCGCGTGCGGACGTGCTGATGATGATCATGACATCCTCGGGCCGCACGCCGGGAGAAAGTGCCAGCTTCTCGACAAGGCGCTCATAGAAGGCCTTCTTTGTCGCGGTGTCGCGCGGCTTGCCGATAGCGATGGCAAAGATGATGAAATCATCCGAACGTGGTCCGCCGAGATAGTGACGGTCGAAGATGAACTCGTTCGGGCGGTGCTGGTGGATGACCTGGAAGAGATCATTCTGCGGAACATTGAACGTCTCGATCATCGCCTGATACAGGCTGTCCGACACAGCCTTCAGATAATCATCGGACTTGCCCTCCATGAGGGAGACGCGGGCGAACGGCATTGAACGATCCTCCTGTCTGGCGCCCGGCACAGGGTGCGAAGCGCAATTGAACTTGACGGAATGGTTGTAGCACCGCACAATCATCCCGATAATCAGAAAATATTTGATCAACAATCCCAAAAAAGTGGATTAATGACCATGCGCCGGACCATATTCGACCTCGATGTTCTGCGAACCTTCACGACCGGCGTCGACCTCGGCAGCTTTGCCAGGGCGGCCGACAGACTAGGCCGCTCGACCTCTGCGGTCAGCGCCCAGTTGAAAAGGCTGGAACAGCAGGCGGGAACGCCGATCTTCCAGAAATCCGGGCGCGGCCTTGCCCTGACCGATGCGGGCGAGACGATGCTCGCCTATGCGAGGCGGCTGCTCGATCTCAACGACGAAGCGGCAAGCGCCATTCACGGCATCGAGCTGGAAGGCTGGGTGCGCCTTGGCCTGCAGGAGGATTTCGGCGAAACCCTGCTTCCCAGAATTCTCGGGCAGTTCGCGCGGGCCCACCCGAAGGTGCGCATCGAAGCGCGCGTGGCCCGCAATTCGGAACTGCTCGAGCGTGTCACGTCCGGCCGCCTCGATCTTGCGCTGGCCTGGAACAACAGCGTGCTTCTGCCCAACAGCGAGCGCGTCATGGAAATCCCGATGTCATGGGTTGGTCCCGTCAATCCCGACATGGTCTGGCGGATATCCGGCGGCGAGCCCCTGCCGCTGGCTGCGCTCGAGGCGCCCTGCCTGATGCGCACTGCCGCCATCAACGCACTGGATCGCGCCGGCATCGCCTGGCGCCTTGCCTTCATCAGCCCGAGCCTGGGCGGCCTGTGGGCCGCAACCGCGGCAGGGCTCGGCCTCACCATCCGCACGCCGATCGGCTTGCCTGGAACGGTGCGGGCGATCGTGCCGGGCGAAAACGGCCTGCCCGTACTGCCAATACTGGGACTGGACCTGCACCGGGCCGATGCGGAGCCCGCACCGGTCACCGCCCGGCTGGCATCGATCATCCTGCAGGCATTGCAGGATTTGTCGCCCATGGGGGCGAAGGCCGCTTAGGTGGGTTATTGCAGAATTGTCTAGACCGCCCAGGGTGCAAAGGCTGGTGCGGGAACGGCTACAAGTGATGCGCCAGACCCCGCGACACCAGCCATTTCGACGATCTCAAACGCGGAATGATCGGACAGGAGTGCCCGCAGCGCCATGGCATTCAGGCGGTGGCCGCCGCGATAGGAGCGGAAGCAGCCGATGAATGGCGCACCTGCCAGGGCAAGATCACCGACGGCATCCAGCGTCTTGTGGCGCACGAACTCATCGGGAAAGCGCAGGCCGCCCGGATTGATGACCGTATGGTCGTCGCCGATGACAAGCGAATTATCGAGCGACGAACCGAGCGCCAGTCCTGCCGCCCAGAGCTTTTCCACATCGCGCATGAACCCAAAGGTGCGGGCGGAGGCAACCTCGTCGCGGAACACCGTCGCGCTCATATCCGCGGCAAAGACCTGCCTGCCGATGACGGGCGTGTCGAAATCGATCTCCACCTCGTAACGCGTGCCATCATGGGGGACGAATTCCGCCCAGGACGCACCGGCCTCGATGCGCGATGGCTTGAGCACGCGGATATAACGCCGCCGGGCTGCCTGCTGGTCGAGCCCCGCCGCATCAAAAGCGGCAAGAAAGGCGGCCGAGGTGCCATCGACAATCGGCACTTCCGGCGCGTCGATCTCGATGATCAGATTGTCGATCCCTGCCCCGGATATCGCCGCCATCACATGTTCAACGGTGCTGACGGTCACGCCATTCCGCTTGCCCAGTGTGGTGCTGAGATCCGTCGTGCCGACTTCCGAGATCAGCGCCTTGATGGCATGGCTGCGCCCTTCGCCATCCCGCCGGTGAAAGACGATGCCCGTATCGGCGGCGGACGGCACAAAGGTCATGGTGACGGGTGCGCCGCTGTGGACGCCGACGCCGGACAGCGAGACGCGTTCTGCAATCGTCATTTGATAGTCGCGCAACTGAGACCCCATGCCCTGCTCTGTTCCCATGCCCTGCTTTGACCATGTCATCGTAAAATCAATCTGTGCCGTTCTGCCAGAATCAAGGTGAACCGCGGCTATTTTGCGCCGGACGATACAATCGGCGCGGCGTCAGGCAAAATCACGGTTTCGGCAGTCCCACAACGGTCCTGCACGGACAAGAACTAGGTCGTTCCCAAGGTTTTTCAATAGTTTGAATGAAAAAACCCGCCATTGGGACAATGGCGGGTTTCATATTTCTTAACAATACGTGATCGGATCAGTTGGCCTGGCGGCGCAGGAACGCCGGGATTTCCAGCTGATCGTCTTCCGAGGACTGGCGCGACTGGGGCTGAACACGGCCCTGTTCATCGAGCTGTCCGCGGCGCGGCGCATAGATCGATGCATCCTGCGACAGCGGGCGGCGCGGCTCTGCCGGGCGCATGGCCGGTTCACGCGGCTGGGCCGGTTCAAGCCGGGCAGTGTCGTCTTCGCGGCGGGTCAGGCCAGCGGTCAGGCGCTTCAGCAGGCCCATCGGACCACGGTCTTCGTGGCTGTCATAGGATGCCTGGTCACGGCCGTGATCACGGGCGTTGAGTTCCGCCTGCACAACCGGCGGGAAGTCCGCAACGTTGGGCATGCGCGGTGCCGGGGCAGGCTGGGCGACAGGCGCTGCCTGCATCTGAACCTGCGGCTGGGGCGCCGGCTGATGGACGGGCTGCTGCGGTGCTGCGGCAACCGGTGCATCAAAGACTTCCGGTGCAGGCGCCTGGAAAATGCGGCTCTGCGGACGGAATTCCTGTTCGGCGGGCTGCGGTGCGCGCTGCGGCATTTCCATTTCGGCGGCGCGGATGGCGTCTGCGACTGGATCGGCAAGGCGGGCGGCCGGCTGCTGCACGGCAGGGCGCGGTGCAACGGTCTCAACCCGTGCCGTTGGCTGGGCAACCGGCTTGGCAATCGGCTTCATCGGCTGGCGAAATTCGATCGGCGCAGGGGCCGACTCTCCCAGCTGCTTGTCGATACCCGTTGCCACGACCGAAACGCGGATGATGCCTTCGAGGCTTTCGTCGAAGGTTGCACCAAGGATGATGTTGGCATCCTGGTCAACTTCTTCGCGAATGCGCGTTGCCGCTTCGTCGACTTCGAACAGCGTCATGTCACGCCCGCCGGTGATCGAGATCAGCAGGCCCTTGGCGCCGCGCATCGAGGTTTCGTCGAGCAGCGGGTTGGCAATGGCAGCTTCGGCAGCGGCCATGGCGCGGCCGTCGCCGGATGCCTCGCCGGTGCCCATCATCGCCTTGCCCATCTCGCGCATCACCGAACGCACGTCGGCGAAGTCGAGGTTGATCAGGCCTTCCTTGACCATCAGGTCGGTGATGCAGGCAACACCGGAGTAGAGAACCTGGTCGGCCATGGCGAAGGCATCGGCAAAGGTCGTCTTGTCATTGGCGATGCGGAAGAGGTTCTGGTTCGGAATGACGATCAGTGTATCGACATTCTTCTGCAGATCCTCAATGCCCATATCGGCGGTGCGCATGCGGCGCTGGCCTTCGAAATGGAAAGGCTTGGTGACGACACCCACGGTCAGGATGCCCTTTTCCCGTGCGGCGCGGGCAACAACGGGCGCAGCGCCGGTACCGGTGCCGCCGCCCATGCCTGCCGTGACGAAGCACATGTGCGTGCCCTGCAGGTGGTCGTTGATTTCATCGATGCATTCTTCAGCGGCAGCGCGGCCGACTTCCGGCTGCGAACCGGCGCCGAGACCCTCGGTTACCGCAGCACCGAGCTGAATGAGACGTTCAGCCTTCGACTGCGACAGCGCCTGCGCGTCTGTATTGGCCACAACAAACTCAACACCGCGCAAACCGGCATTGATCATGTTATTGACCGCGTTGCCACCGCCGCCGCCAACACCAAAGACGGTGATCCGGGGCTTAAGCTCGGTAATGTCCGGCTTTTGCAGATTGATGCTCATTTGTTTGTTCCTTTTTCCTTTACCGCTTCGCCGCCGCGGTATCTTTTTTGGGTTTCCCCGGATTGATCAAAAACTCTCTTTCAGCCACTGGCCGATACGCTGAAAACGCCCACCCGTACCCGTCATCAGCGATGATGAACCGGCCTTTACAGAACGCTCTTCAATTCCTGCCACCTGCGGATAGATCAACAGACCGACCGCTGCGGAGAAAGCTGGCCCCTTGGCTGCTTCGGGAAGCCCCGTCACACCCAGAGGACGGCCAATACGTACGTTGCGGGCCAGAATACGGCGCGCCACTTCAGGCAGACCCGCCAGCTGGCTGGCCCCGCCTGTCAGGACAACACGCTTGCCGACAATCTGGCCGTAGCCCGATTGATTGAGGCGGTCGCGTGCCAATTCCAGTGTTTCTTCAACGCGCGCCCGGATGATGCGTGTGAGCACCGCGCGCGGATATTGGTTGGGAACGTCGCGGCCGTCATTGCCGAGCGGCGAGACGCTGATGAGATCGCGGTCATCGGCAGCGCTTGGCAGGGCCGAGCCGTGCATGACCTTCAGCCGTTCCGCGTCGTCCATATGGGCGGAAAGACCGCGCGCCACGTCCATCGTCACGTGATTGCCGCCGATGGCGATGGCATCGGCATGGATGAACTTGCCTTCGGAGAACACGGAAATCGTCGTGGTGCCGCCGCCCATGTCGATGCAGGCTGCGCCCATTTCCGCCTCGTCATCGACGAGCGCTGAAAGGCCGCTGGCGTAAGGGGTTGCAATCATCGCCTCGACCGAGAGGTGGCAGCGGTTGACACAAAGTTCCAGATTGCGCAGCGGCGCCGCATCGGCGGTCAGCACATGCATCTCGACCCCAAGTGTGTCGCCAATCATCCCCAGCGGATCGCGGATACCCTTCTCGCCATCGAGCGCATAACCGATGGGCAGCGAATGCACGAGGTGACGTTCAGTCGCCAGCGCCTGCTTGGCACCGGCGGCCAGCACGCGGCGGATATCGGACTGGTCGACTTCATGGCCGCCCAGATTGATGCTGGCGGAAAAGCTTTCGCTCTTCAGGCGTCCGGCGGAAATGTTGACGATCATCGAATCGACGGTAAGGCCGGCCATACGCTCGGCCGCATCGACCGCCAGGCGAATGGCCTGTTCAGCCGCATCGAGATTGACGATGACGCCGGACTTGATGCCGCGCGATTTCTGATGGCCGATGCCGAGCACCTCGATGCGATGGGTGCGGCCGGGCAGATGCGCGCTCTCTTCGCGCGGACGCAGCCGGGCGATGATGCAGCACACCTTGCTTGAACCGATGTCAAGAACCGTCAAAGACCGCGTCCGTTTTGCGGAAGCAGCTCCAGCCGACGTGCTCTTTCCGTTCAGAATACTCATATACGCTTCTCCGAACGCTTAGGCGCCTTGTCTCGCGCCTTCAAAAACTCTACGCGCTGCACCATCGCATCTGGCGTCAGCTTCAAAACAACCCGGTCGGCAAGCCGCATGTCGACCGACGAGATCGCCCGGGACAACAACCCTTCCTTCCGGTCCATCTTCACAATATCGGCCAGCGCCTGATCGATGCGGAATTCCGGCAGCATCACCGTCACGCCGTTCTTCAGGATCAGATCCCAGCGCCGGTCGCCGATGCGGGCATAGGCCCGGACCTGCGAAACGACATCCGGAAATGCCGCAATCTGGGCGAACAGCATTTTCGCCTGCTTGTCGGCGCCCGCGCCCATGATCAGCGGCAGCGCCGAATGGCGGCCGGACGAATAGGGCACGATCACGCGGCCGTCCTCATCGATGATCGAAAGATCATCGCCGTTCTGCCAGACAGCCAGGGCGGAGCGCTCATGAATCGAAATCTGGATCGTGTTCGGATAGACCTTGAACACATCGACGGATTCAACCCATGGCAGGGTTGCCACGGCCTTCTGCGCATCGGCGGCACTCAGGCCGACCAGCGAGGTTTCGCCATCAAGGCCCAGCGCGCCGAGCACGTCGATCTCGGACGTTTCCTTGTTGCCGACCACCTTCACGTCTTCGATGGCGAAACCGAAGGTCGAGGTGGTCACCTTGACGACCTCGGGGGCATGGCCGCCAAGAATGGCACCGTAGGCGCCGGTCAGGGCCAGAAAGACGACGGCACCGAGGGTTCCCGTATGGTTGGGGATATGAACCTCCCCTTCAACCATGCGGGTGAAGACGCGCACAGGCTTGCGCAGAAATTTCGGCAGGACGAAGCGGAAACGGCCAAAAGCCGCCATTCTGTCCGAAGACACTGGCGCCACACCCCGGGGGTGTCCTTTTTTGCCCTTCAACGCAAACACGATGCGTCCTCCACCATCCAACTCAACAATTCACCGAAGGTATGCCCCGCGGCTTTGGCGATATCAGGTACAAGAGATGTTGGAGTCATGCCCGGCTGGGTGTTTATCTCCAGCCAAATCAGTTCGCCATCTTCGGAAAAACGGTCGTCGTAACGGAAGTCCGACCGGCTAATCCCTTTACATCCAATTGCCTGATGCGCCTTGAGTGCTAGTGTTTGTATTTTTTGGTAAATTTTTAGTGAAATTTTAGCCGGACACACATGATTTGATCCGCCTGCAACATATTTTGAATCATAATCGTAGAACTGATGACCCACGGGGATGATTTCACACACCCCGATGGCCACATCGCCCATCACGGCGCATGTCAGTTCGCGCCCATGGATGTAGCGCTCGACCATGACCGTGCTGCCATATTTCCATTCCGCCGAGGTGATCACCTGCGGCGGATGCGACTGATCCTCCTTGACGATGACGACACCGAAGCTCGACCCCTCATTGACCGGTTTGACCACATAGGGCGGCTTCATCGGATGCTTCGTGGTGAAATCGAAACGGTTCATCACCCTGGCTTCGGCCACAGGAATACCGGCAGCCTTGGCAATGGTTTTCGCCTGCTCCTTGTCCATGGCCAGCGCCGACGCGAGCACGCCGGAATGGGTATAGGGAATTTCCAGATATTCGAGGATACCCTGGATCGTACCGTCCTCGCCGAAAGGACCATGCAGCGCATTGAACACCACATCGGGGCGCAACTCAGCCAGCACGCTGGCAATGTCACGGGTCACGTCGACACGGGTGACCGGATAGCCCTCGGCCTCCAAAGCATCGGCGCAGGCATTGCCGGAGGAGAGACTCACCGGACGCTCCGATGAAAACCCGCCCATCAGCACCGCAACATGCTTTTTCGCCATGGAGGCAACCCCTTATACACATCCCCATCAAAGCCGAAAAAAGACATGAGTCTCCGCAAGCCCGGCGATCAGGACCGCAGGCACCAGAGGCTGATTGAAATCAGCCGACTCAAATCAGTTAACGCTTGCCCCTAAAGAATCAGAGAGTTGATTCCGTGACAAGTCCCCTTTGATTCAACAATGAAATTTGGCGTAAAAAAAAGTGTTCCCGATTCGATTTCAGAAACAAAATCAGAGGCAAACGCGCCCCTGATTCATCGTAAAAAAATTTCGGCTTTTGCTATAAAAGCTGCCCCATATACTCCTGCACTTCCTGGCCAGGCCGGAAAAGTCCCAGACGCTTGATTTCCCAGTGCAGATGGATGCCGGAATTTTGCAGCACGAGCGAGCGGATCGTCTCGCCCAGCGTTTCCAGATCATAGCCCGTGGCCGTGCCGGTATTGATCATGAAATTGCAGTGCATGGGCGACATCTGCGCGCCGCCGATCATCAGGCCGCGACCGCCCGCAGCGTCGATTTCCTTCCACGCGGAGGTGCCTTCCGGGTTCTTGAACGTGGAGCCGCCGGTCTTTTCGCGGATCGGCTGCACGGTTTCGCGGTGCTGCTGCACCGCCTGCATCGCCGCCTGTATCGCATGGGTTTCGCCCGGTGTTCCCTCCAGCAGCGCCGAGGTGAAGATCAGGTCCTTGGCCGCGCCGCAATGGCGGTAGGCATAACCCATGTCGGCATTGGTGAGGACATGCACATTGCCCCTGCGGTCCAGCGCCCGCACCTCGACCACCCGCTCGCGCGTTTCGACCCCGTTGGCACCCGCGTTCATGCGCAGCGCGCCGCCCAGCCCGCCGGGAATACCATGGTAGAAATGGAAACCGGCGATCTTCGCCTCGAGCGCCGCTGCGGCAAGCCGTTTGTCGGGGGTGGCGGCACCCGCCCGCAAGTGCGTATCGCCGACGCGCTCGACATCGCCGAAGCCCTTGGCGGAGAGGCGCACGACAAAACCGGGGACGCCGCCGTCACGCACCAGAAGGTTGGAGCCGATGCCAACGACAAGGATGGGATATTCCTCGGGAACGGCCTGCAGGAAGGCTGCAAGGTCTTCCTCGTCGGCGGGCTGGAACATGACTTCCGCCGGGCCGCCGGCGCGGAACCAGGTCACCTTTTCCATGCCCATATTGGGCGTCAGCCGCCCGCGCAGCCCCGAGAAACGATCCCCCAGCTTGCCAAGCAGGGCCTCGCCGTCAATCCTTGAAGACATGATATCCTTCCAGCAGTTTTGGCGTTCGGCTATCGAACCGGACGCAACCGCAAAATCTAAAGCGCAGCCAGCTCCTTTGGCAAGGCATAAGCCCACTGGGTGATGTTGCCTGCACCCAGGAAAACCACGAAATCGTCGGGCTTGGCGATGGTGGCGATCAAGGGCGCAATGTCCTGCGGACCCGTGATATACCGCGCGTCACGATGTGCCGCCGTCTTGATGCGGGACACCAGCGCTTCCGAGGTAACGCCCTCGATCGGGTCTTCGCCTGCGGTATAGACCGGCGCGACGATCACGGTATCAGCATCGTTGAAGCACGCCGCAAACTCGTCAAAGAGGCTCGCCAGACGGGTAAAGCGATGCGGCTGGACAATGGCGATGACCCGGCCCTTGGCAGAATCGCGCGCCGCCTTCAGCACGGCCTTGATCTCGACCGGATGATGGCCGTAATCGTCGAACACATCGACACCCTTCCACGAACCGGTATGGGTAAAGCGCCGCTTCACCCCGCCAAAGGAGGACAGGCCCTTCTTGATGTCCTCGGCCGAAATGCCGAGTTCATGCGCCACGGCGATCGCCGCTGTCGCGTTCGACACGTTGTGTCTGCCGGGCATCGGCAGCCGCAGGCCCTTGATCTCGGTGGTCTCACCGGTCTTGCGCTTGGCAATCTGCACGTCGAACTGCGATGCCGGACCATCGACCACGAGATTGACGAAGCGCACATCGGCCTGCGGGTTTTCACCATAGGTGATGACGCGGCGGTCCTCGATGCGCGAGACCAGCGACTGCACTTCCGGATGATCGAGGCACATGACGCCAAAGCCGTAGAACGGCACGTTCTCGACGAACTGGCGGAAGGCTTCGCGCACCCGGTCGAACGTGCCGTAGTGATCGAGATGTTCCGGATCGATATTGGTGACCACGGCGATATCGGCAGGCAGCTTCAGGAAGGTGCCGTCGCTCTCGTCGGCTTCCACCACCATCCATTCGCCCGCACCCATGCGGGCATTGGTGCCATAGGCATTGATGATGCCGCCATTGATGACGGTCGGATCGAGATTGCCCGCATCGAGCAGCGTTGCCACCATCGAGGTGGTCGTGGTCTTGCCGTGCGTGCCGCCAATGGCGACCGCCTGACGGAAGCGCATGAGTTCCGCCAGCATTTCGGCGCGGCGCACGATGGGCAAAAGTTTTTCGCGCGCGGCAACGAGTTCCGGATTGCTCTTCTTGATCGCCGTCGACACAACGATAACCTCGGCGTCGCCAAGATTATCCGCATTGTGTCCGACAAAGACCTCGATGCCCTTGTCACGCAGACGCTGCACATTGGCGCTGTCCGCCTGATCGGAACCCTGGACCTTGTAGCCGAGATTATGCAGGACTTCGGCAATGCCGCTCATGCCGATACCGCCGATACCGATGAAATGAACAAGACCGATGTTGAGCGGCATCTTCATGGACGCACTCCTTTTTTGAAAACTTCAGAAGGAGACGAGGTCATAGCGAACTCATCTCACCGTAAGGGATTGGCCGGATGCAATAGCCTCTGTGAGGTCTGCAAGCAACCGTGCGGCGTCCGGCTTGCCCGTCGAGCGGGCTTTTTCCGCAATAAATGCCAGCCGTGTCGGTTCGTGCATGGCGCTGGACAGGATATCTGCGATCCGCTCCGGCGACAGTTCCGACTGCTTGATCACATCGGCGCCGCCTGCCGCCTGCAGCGCCGCCGCATTGGCCGCCTGGTCATGGTCGAGCGCATGCGGGAAGGGAACCAGAATGGCCGGGCGGCCGATGGCGGCGATTTCCGACACGGTCGAGGCGCCGGAGCGCGACATGACGAAATGCGCATCGGAAATGCGCCGCGGCATATCCTTGAAGAACGGCGCAACCTCGGCCTTCACGCCCATCGCCTGATAGACGGCGCGCACCTGCGCCTCGTCTTCGACACGCGCCTGCTGGGTGACGACGAGACGCGCCCGGTCCTCCGGCGACAGAAGCTGGATGGCAGCGGGAATGGCTGTTGAAAAGTATGATGCGCCCTGACTGCCGCCAAACACCAGAAAATGAAACGGCTGGTGCGCCTGCGACGCCTTGTAGGCCTTGCCGACTTCCGCCAGCACAGCCGGACGGACGGGATTGCCCGTCACCACGATCTTGCCGGCATAGGGGCCCTCGCCCTGCGGCAGGAACCCGCCGGCAATGGCATTGACGCGGGCAGCCAGCGCCTTGTTGGCGCGTCCCATCACGGCATTCTGTTCGTGGATGAGCGTCGGGATTTTCAGCGCCGTCGCCGCATAGAGCGGCGGCAGCGTCGGATAGCCGCCGAAGCCCGCCACCAGTTTCGGCTTCAGGCGGCGGAACAGTTTGCGCGAATCGAGATTGCCCTGCCAGAGCGTCCAGAACGTGCGCGCCAGGGAGATCGGGTTGCGCCCGCCAATGGTGGCCGAGCGCACCACATGAATCTCCTTGGCCGGAAAGCTTCCGGCGAACCGTTCGGCGCGGTCATCGGTTGCCAGATGGATATCCCAGCCGCGCCCGATCAGCTCATGCGCCAGCGCTTCCGCCGGAAACAGGTGTCCGCCCGTGCCCCCGGCACACAGAAAAATAGTCCCCTTCGACATCAGTCCCTCAGATAGCGTTGGCCAGTGACGGCGTTTTCGTGTTTGCCAGCGTCGCCGACCGCCTGCCCTCGGGTCTGCGCCTTGTCAGCGCCAGCAGCAGTCCCGTCGAAATTGCCACCGAGATGAGCGACGAGCCGCCATAGGAGATGAACGGCAGCGTCATGCCCTTTGCGGGCATCAGGTGCAGGTTCACCGAAATATTGATGATCGATTGGAAGCCGAACAGGATGACGAGGCCGGAGACGGCAAGGCGGGTGAAATCGTCCCGCTCCTTCAGCGCGATCGACAGGCCGCGAATGACGATGAAGGCGAAGATCAGCACGATCAGCAGGCAGAGCGCGATGCCGTACTCCTCGGCGGTCACCGAGAAGATGAAGTCGGTGTGGCTGTCAGGGATGATGCGCTTGATGGTGCCTTCGCCCGGGCCCTGCCCGAGCCAGCCGCCGCGGATGATCGCCTCGCGCCCCGCATCCACCTGAAATGTATCGCCTTCACCGGTCATGAAGCGGTCGATACGTCCGGCCACGTGCGGGAAGATCGTGTAGGCACCGAAGAAACCGGCAACGCCGAGAACGCCGAGGCTGATGATCCACAGCCACGGCACACCAGCCATGAAGAACATGGCGCCCCAGGTGATGGCGGTCAGGATGGTCTGGCCAAGATCGGGCTGGGCCACCAGCAATGCCGCGACAACGCCGAACAGCACCATTGAGAAGAAGTTGCCGGGGATATCCTTGCGCCGCTCATTCTCGGAAAACAGCCAGGCGCAGACAATGACGAAAGCCGGTTTCATGAACTCGGACGGCTGGATGGAGATGCCCGCCAGCGACACCCAGCGCCGTGCCCCCTTGACTTCGATGCCGAAGAACAGCGCGCCAACCATCGCCAGCATGGAAAGACCGAGCAGGATGATGGCAAAGCGCCGGATGGTGCGCGGTGCCATGAACGACACGGCGAACATCACGAACACCGCAGGCACCATGAACATCGACTGGTGCTTGACGAAGTAAAAGCTCTCAAGACCGATGCGCTCGGCAACGGCGGGGCTTGCGGCGAAGGAAAGCAGGATGCCCAGCCCCATCAGGCTGAGACAGGCGGCCAAAAGGAAACGGTCAATCGTCCACCACCAGTCGGCGACGGGTCCACGGTCAATGCGGCTTACCATCAGTTTGCCCCTTCAATCGGTGAAGCGCCTGCGAGCGCCAATACGGCGGAGCGGAATGCCTCGCCGCGTTTCTCGAAATTCTGAAACTGGTCGAAACTGGCACAGGCGGGCGACAGCAGGACCACAGCTTCCTGCGATCCGTCGCTGGCCGCATCGCGCGCGGCGTGTTCCACCGCGGCGGCGATCGTGCCTGAAATTTCGTAAGGTGCCGCCTCTCCCAGCGTTGCCGCGAATTGCGGTGCCGCCTCGCCGATCAGGTAGGCCTTGGCGATACGCGGGAAAAAGCCCGATAGCGAGGCAATGCCGCCTTCCTTGGGCAGACCGCCGGCAATCCAGTAGATACGCGGGAAGGATGACAGCGCGGGCGCAGCCGCATCCGCGTTGGTCGCCTTGGAATCATTGACGAACAGCGTCCTGCCCTGCCGCGCCACCTGCTCCATGCGGTGCGCAAGGCCAGGAAAGGTTTTGAGGCCGGCATTGATCGCATCCGCCGAGAGACCGGCCGATCGGCAGGCGGCAAAGGCTGCCAGCGCGTTCTGCGCATTGTGTTCGCCGCGCAGCGACCCGATGCCCTGCAGCGAGGCGACGGCGGTTCTCGTGCCGTTTTCGGCGAGGTACAACGTTGCCCCTTCAGCGAAATAGCCATTCGGGATCGGCAGGCGTTTCGAGATGCGGATGACCGGTTTGCCCGCACGTTCCAGCCGGTCGGCAATCGCCGCGCAGAAACTGTCGTCGACACCGACAATCGCCGTCTCGCTGCCCGCCACCAGCCGCTCCTTGATCTCGGCATAGTGCTGCATGGTCCCGTGCCGGTCGAGATGATCCGGCGTGAGGTTCAGAAGGATACCGGCGGTCGGGTTGATCGACGGTGCCAGATCGATCTGGTAGGACGAGCATTCCACGACATAGTGGCGGCCATCCACCGGTGGCTCCAGCGTCATGACGGCAGTGCCGATATTGCCGCCCAGCTGCATGTCGCGGCCCGACGCCCGGATGATATGGGCGATCAGCGCCGTCGTCGTCGACTTGCCGTTGGTGCCGGTAATGGCGATGAACGGGCTGTTTTTTCCCGCCAGATTGCGCTCGCGCACGAAGAGTTCGACATCGCCGATGATTTCAACACCTGCGGCGCGGGCGAGATCCACCGTCCAGTGCGGACGCGGATGGGTCAGCGGCACGCCGGGCGACAGGACGAAGGAGGAGAACTGCTTCCAGTCGGCCAGCCGCAGATCACTGGTTTCGATGCCGGCGCCTTGCGCCCGTGCAACGCTTTCGGGATTGTCATCCCAGGCAATGACCCGTGCCCCGCCGGCGGCAATCGCCTTTGCCGTCGCAATGCCCGAACCGCCGAGCCCGAAGAGCGCGACGGTCTTGTCCTGCATGGAATGGGCTGCGATCATGCAACTGGCCTTATCTGAGCTTGAGTGTGGAAAGGCCGATCAGCGCGAGAATGACGGCGATGATCCAGAAGCGGATCACGACCTGGCTCTCGGTCCAGCCCTTCTTTTCGAAATGATGGTGGATCGGTGCCATCAGGAACACGCGTTTTCCCGTCAGCTTGAACGAGGTGACCTGGATGATCACCGACATGGCTTCCATGACAAAAACGCCGCCGATGATGGCCAGAACGATTTCGTGCTTGGTGGCAACGGCGACGGCGCCGATGAGACCGCCCAGCGCCAGCGATCCGGTGTCGCCCATGAAAATGGCGGCGGGCGGCGCATTGAACCAGAGGAAGCCGAGACCCGCGCCAATGACAGCGCCGAGAACCACGGCGAGTTCACCCGTGCCCGGCGTGAAATGGATCTGCAGATAATCGGCAAAGATCGCATTACCCGCGAGATAGGCAATCACTCCGAACGAGGCGGCGGCGATCATCACCGGAACGGTGGCAAGACCATCGAGACCGTCGGTGAAATTGACGGCATTGCCCGCGCCAACCATGACAAAGGCGGCAAAGGGAACGAAGAAAATGCCGAGATTGAGGATCAACTGCTTGGCAAAGGGGAAGGTCAAGGACGAAGAGAACGGTTCCTGCCCCGCCCACATGATGGCAAGACCGGCCAGCGCAGCGACCAGAAACTCGATACCAAGGCGCGCGCGGGCGGAAAAGCCCTTGAACGACTGTTTGCTGACCTTGAGATAATCATCATAGAAGCCGATGGCCCCGAAGCTTACGGCGACCAGAAGCACGACCCAGACATAGATGTTGGACCAGTTGGCCCACAGCAGCGACGAGATCAGGATACCGGTCATGATCATCAGGCCGCCCATGGTCGGGGTCCCGGCCTTCTTGAAGTGGGTCTGCGGGCCGTCCGCACGGATCGGCTGGCCGCGCCCCTGACGCACACGCAGGGAGTCGATGATGCGGGGACCGAAGAGAAACACGATCAGCGCCGAGGTGATCAGCGCGCCGCCGGTCCTGAACGTGATGTAGCGGAACACGTTCAGAAATTGGATATGTTCCGCCAGACCGGCCAGATAATAAAGCATAGACTATGTCCCCATCCCCGTAAGCTCACTCGGCAGGACCGGCGGGCTCCACGGCGTTGTACTTCTGTAGGATTGCCTTGACGATCCGGACAAAACCGATTCCTTTCGATGATTTGATCATGATCACATCACCGGCCCTGATCGTGTTCAGCAGATTTGACTGCAATTCGTCGACGCTCTGCCCGTATTCGGCGTGAAATTCAACCGGCAAGGCGGCTTTCAGCGCCGCCATTTCGGGTCCGCCGAGAAAAACCATGTTGATATGATTGGCCGTGATGACCGGCGCGAGGTCCGCATGCAGCTTCGGCGCCTGTTTGCCGAGTTCGAGCATGTCGCCGAGCACGGCAATGCGGCGCCCCTTGCCCGTGGGCACGGCAGCGGCAAGAAGCTCTATCGACGCGCGCACCGATGCCGGATTGGCATTGTAGCTCTCATCGATCAGCGTGAACGTGCCATTGCCGATTTCGAGCAGGTGGCGCGCACCGCGCCCGCTCTCCGGCCGCAGCGATGCCAGCGCCAGCGTCACCTTGGTCATGTCGGCGCCGGTCAGATGCGCCGCGCCGAGCACAGCCAGAACGTTCTGCACGATGTGCCTGCCCGGAGCGCCGACCTTGACGACGGCTTCGGAACCGGCAAGCCGCACGGTCATGCAGGAGCAGGCATCATGCAGCTTGAGCGCACGCAGACGATAATCCGCCCGGGCATTTTCACCAAAGCTCTTGATGTGCTCGACACCGGCATTGCGCGCCAGCGTTTCCAGGAGCTTGTAGTGCTTGTCATCACGATTGAGCAGGGCATAGCCGCCGGGCACAAGCCCTTCAAAAATCTCGGCTTTTGCCGTCGCGATTTCCTGCAGGTTCTTGAAGTGGCCAAGATGCGCCGGAGCGATCAGCGTGACGATCGCCACATGCGGGCGCACCATCTTCACCAGCGGACGGATTTCGTCCGCATGGTTCATGCCGATTTCAAAAACGCCGTAATCCGTATCCTCGGGCATGCGCGCAAGCGTCAGCGGCACACCCCAGTGGTTGTTGAACGAGGCAACTGATGCATGCACCTTGCCCGAATCCGCCAGGACATGTCGCAGCGCTTCCTTGGTGGTCGTCTTGCCGACGGAACCGGTCACGGCGATGATCTGGGCATGGGAGCGTTCGCGCGCCGCAAGGCCGAGCCGCGTCATGGCTGCCAGCACATCATCGACCACGATCATCGGGGTCTTGAGCTTGCCGAGCGCAGGCAGCTTCACTTCCGCAACCACGAGCAGCGCTGCACCGGCGGCCACCGCCGCCGTGGCAAAATCATGCCCGTCGAGCGCGTCGCCCTTGATGGCAAAGAACGCCTCGCCCTTGCGCAGGGTGCGCGTATCGATGGAAATGCCGGTAATGCCCTCCGGCAATGCACCGACCGGGCGGCCGTTCATGGCCGCAATCATGGCTTCCGAGGTCCAGAGCAAACTCATGGATTGCGCTCCCGGGCCAGACGGTCCTTCAGGGCCTGGGCGACTTCCGTGTGATCGGAGAACGGCAGCACGACAGTGCCGACGGTCTGGCCTTCTTCGTGGCCCTTGCCCGCGACAATCAGCGTATCGCCGGATTTCATCATGGCAACAGCCACGCGGATCGCCTCATGCCGGTCGCCGATCTCCTGCGCGCCGGGAGCGGCAGCGAGAATTTCAGCGCGGATGGTGGCGGGAACTTCCGAGCGCGGATTGTCATCGGTGACGATGACGACATCAGCAAGCCGCGTGGCGATTTCGCCCATCATCGGCCGCTTGCCCTTGTCGCGGTCGCCGCCGCAGCCGAACACCACGATCACCCGCCCCGTCGTGAACGGACGGACCGAGGTGAGCACATTTTCCAGCGCGTCGGGCTTGTGGGCGTAATCGACATAGGCGGGAGCACCCTCTTCCGTCGCACCGACAAGATCGAGCCGCCCGGGCGCGCCCTTCAGCCGCTCAAGGCCGCGCATGGCGGCGGCAGCGGGAACCCCGGTGGCAATGGCAAGCCCTGCGGCCACCAGACCATTGGCCACCTGAAAATCACCCGCCAGCGGCAGCGTGATCTCAAAGATCTCGCCGGCGATCTGCACTTCGACGTGCTGGCGGAACCGCTCATGCTCGACACGCTTCAGCGTGATGAACTCACCCTTGCGGCCGACGGTCAGCACCTTGCAGCCAGCCTCGGCGGCCGCCGCAATGGTCGGCTTGGAAAAGGGATCGTCGGCGAAAATGACCGCGGGCGCGCCCTTCGGCAGCAGTTCCCTGAACAGACGCAGTTTGGCGGCGTGATATTCCTCGACCGTCGCATGATAATCCATGTGGTCGCGTCCAAGATTGGTGAAGGCACCCGCCGCCAGCTTCACGCCGTCGAGGCGGCGCTGGTCAAGGCCGTGCGACGATGCCTCCATGGCCGCGTGGGTAACACCTTCCTCAACCAACTCGCTCAGGAGCTTGTGCAGTTCGACCGGATCGGGCGTGGTGAGTGAACCGTAATCATTGCGTGCCGGCGAAACCACGCCTGTCGTGCCGATGCTGGCCGAGGCGAAACCGGCATTGGCCCAGATCTGCCGGGTGAAGGACGCCACGGATGTCTTGCCGCTGGTGCCGGTGATGGCGACCATCACATCAGGTTGCACCCGATAAAAGCTGGCAGCCGCAAGCGCGAGCGCCCGGCGCGGATCGTCCACATAGATGATCGGGGCGGAGACATTGCTCAGCTTGGAAGCGCTGGCGGCCACGATGATCGCAGCACCGCGTTTTGCCGCATCGGCGGCATAAACACTGCCATCCGCCTTCGATCCCTTCAGCGCCGCAAAGAGGAAGCCGGGTTTGACCTGACGCGAATCCGACGTCAGTCCATTGATCGTCGTTTCCCCGAATTCGGAGATCGCCAGGGCAGGTATGCCGTTCAATTCTTTCAGTTTCATGACCGAATCTGCTTTACTCATCACTGTCGTAGGAAACCTGCAATGGCGCGACTTGTTGGCCGAAATCGGGCTTTACCCCGAGAAACGATGCGGATCTGCGGATAATTTCCGCCACCATGGGCGCTGCATTGTAGGCCGCGATACCGCTGCTCTGCCCCTCGGCAGGCTTTGGTTCATCGATAATCGTCAGCACGACATATTCCGGCTTTTCGATCGGGAAGGCCGCCACGAAGGCGTTGAACCGCAGGTCCTTGGCATAGCGGCCATTGACAACCTTATCCGCCGTTCCGGTCTTGCCGCCGACGCGGTAGCCCTTGACGTTGGCGTTGCGGCCCGAACCGGTATCGCCGTTGAGCTTGTAGAGATAGCGCATGTCATCGCTGGTCTTCGGCTTGATGACCTGCTCGGCAACGGCTTTGGCCTCTTCCAGCGTGCGCGGCAGGAAGGTCGGTTCGATCAGCTTGCCGCCATTGACCAGCGCCGCGGCGCCAACAGCCGTCTGCAGCGGTGTCGTCGCCATGCCGTGACCGAAGGAGATCGTGATCGAATTCACCTTCTTCCACACTTTCGGCGAATAGGGCTTGGCGACCTCCGGCAGTTCCGTCTTCATCGGATCGAGCAGGCCGAGACGGGTCAGGAACGCCCGGTGATTTTCGATGCCCACCGCATCGGCTTCCCGTGCCGAGCCGATGTTGGAGGAGAAGACGAAGACTTCCGGCAGTGTCAGCACACGCGCCTTGCCGTGGAAATCGTGAATGGTCTGACGGCCGATGGTGATCGGGCGCGTCGCGTCATAGGTGGTGTTCAGCGTCGCTCCATGATCGAGGGACATGGCCGTGGTAAAGCTCTTGATCGTCGAGCCCATCTCGTAGAGGCCGGCCGACATGCGGTTGAGATGGTCCTTGTCCAGCGCATTGAACGGGTTGTTCGGATCGAAATCCGGCGCCGAGGCCATGGCCATCACTTCGCCGGTGTTGACGTTGAGAACAACGGCACCGGCCGCGATGGCGCGGTACTTCTGCATCGCATTGACCACGACGTCGCGCACCACATGCTGGACGCGCAGGTCGATCGACAGGCGCACCGGCGCCAGCGAACGCCCGTCGGCAAGGCCGACGTCGCGCAGGTCCGACAGGCCCTGCGAGTCGATATATTTCTCCATGCCGGCAATGCCCTGATTGTCGATATTGACGAGACCAAGGATATGCGACGCCGTCGGGCCGCCGGGATAGAAGCGTGATTTCTCCGTGCGGAAGCCAATGCCGGGAATGCCCAGCGCCATGATCTGGCTCTTCTGCTGCGGTGTCAGGCCGCGCTTGAGCCAGGCAAAGCCTGCGCCGCTCTTCAGGCGGCTATAGGTCTGTTCGAAGTTGAGATCCGGCAGGACGGTCGACAGCAGCTCATAGGCCTCATCGGGGTCGATGATCTTGCGCGGCTCGGCATAAAGCGATGCGGTCTTGATATCGGTTGCCAGCACTTCGCCATTGCGGTCGAGAATATCCGGCCGCGAGGCAAGAACGGTACCGGTCGGACCGTTATAGCCGGTGGTATCTTCCTGCATGCCGTAGAAAATCAGGCGTCCGCTGATGACGCTGTAAATGCCGACAAAGCAGATGATGGCCATCATCACGCGGTTGCGTGCGCGATTGCCCGTCTTCTTCTTGCGCGCATCCATTTCGAATGCCGGTGCCGTCCCGTTTTCCAGCTGCGCTGTCTTCCGCTTGATCCAGATGCCCATCTTAATGCGCAGCCCCCTTCGGTTTCGCGCCGGGGACGGCCGCAACGGTGGCCCTGCGCACGCTGCCGGTCTTCATCGTATCGGTCTTTTTCACGGCTGGTCCCGCATCGGCCTCGGTGATGAGGTTGGCGACATCGTCGATCTTTTCGGCGGCGGGCTTGGCTTTCGGAATCTCGTTGATATTGGCGATCTGCTGCGCCTCAACCGGCTGCAGGTTGAGCTGGCCCTGGAAGGAGGAAACCAGCTTTTGCAGACGGTTGGGCTGTGTCAGCAGGCTCCAGTCGGCCTTGAGCAGGTCAATCGTATCCTTCTCGTCGGCGATCATGCGCTGGATCTTGTGCACTTCCGTCATCTGCTTTTCAGCATCGTGCTTGATTTTATAGGTGATGCCGGCCGCTGCGATCATCAGCCCGATCAATATGATGTCGAAGGTGCGCAGCATGGATCAGCTCCTCGCCGTTTCATGAAAATGCGGAAGATTGGGCAGGCCGTAGATCGCATGATCCTCGGCCAGCGGCGGGTTTTCGGTGCGGATGGCGGCACGCAGCTTGGCCGAACGGGCGCGCGGATTGCTTTCCGTCTCCGCTTCGGTCGGCGCAACCACGCCCTTGCCGATGGGGGTGAAGCTTGCCAGGCGCACCTGCACCTGCGGCAGATGACGCGAACCGCCGCTCGAACCGGCGCGGTCGTTGAAAAAGCGCTTGACGATACGGTCCTCGAGCGAATGGAAGGTCACCACAACCAGGCGGCCGCCCGGCTTGAGCGCCCGCTCGGCCGCATGCAGCGCACGGACGAGTTCGCCGAGTTCGTCATTGACGAAAATGCGCAGCGCCTGGAACACCCGCGTCGCCGGATGGATCGGAATCTTCGGATTGCGTCCGACCAGCGCCTCGATGGCATTGGCGAGGTCGCGCGTGCGGTGAAACGGCTCGCTGGCGCGGCGCTTTTCGATCATGCGCGCGATGCGGCCGGCATGACGCTCTTCGCCGAGGAAATTGAAAATGCGGGCGAGATCGCCCGTCTTGAGGCGGTTGACCACATCGGCGGCGCTTGGGCCTGAACTTGACATGCGCATGTCGAGCGGCCCGTCCTTCTGGAAGGAAAAGCCACGCTCGGCCTCATCGATCTGCATGGAGGACACGCCGATGTCGAGCACAATGCCGTCGGGCGCGCCCTGCAATGCAACCTGATCCAGTGTCGAGAAAGTGCCCTGCACCAGCGTGAGGCGGCCCGCATGGGCCTTTTCCAGCGCCCGCCCGGCTTCGATGGCCGAGGGATCGCGGTCAATCGCAGTGACCGATGCACCGGTATCAAGGATACGGCGGGTATAGCCGCCCGCGCCGAATGTGCCGTCAATGATGTGCTGGCCGGGACCGGGCTTCAGCGCGGCAATGACTTCATCGAGCAGGACGGGTATGTGGCGCGCTTCATCCTGACCGCCCGCACCCGCCATCACCTGCTTCCTGTCTGGTTGTCCAGATTTTCCAGCCGCCGCCGCTCCATCAGGCGTTGGCGTACCTTTGCCCGATGCGCTTCGAACTGCTCCGGCTGCCACATCTGAAAATGCGTGTTCGCCCCCGCAAAGGTCACATCGGCCGTGATTCCCGTATGCTCGCGCAGGAAATCCGTCACCGTGATGCGGCCATCCGCGTCCAGCTTGAGAAAGCCGCCATCCGCATGCAGGTAGAAAGACATATCGTCTGCCATTTCGGCGAAGGGATCCTCGCTCTCCAGCCGCTTGTCGAAGCGCGTCAGCAGATCCGGTCCGCCCGCATCGAGGGCAGGAAGATGCAGGGAGCGCAGCGCGTACAGTTCCGTGTGGCCGGCCTGCTGGATGATCGAACGGAAATGCGCCGGCACGGAAACCCGTCCCTTCGCATCGATCTTGTTCGTCACATGTCCGAGGAACCGGTTCAAAACGCAACACCGCCGTTTCCGCCACGAAGGCCTGTTTCATTTCTACCCCTGCTCCACCCCTGGGAGCCCCATCAATAGCCGTGGAAGCATTGGCCGAACGGGCCGAATGCAAGCCCTAGCATGCCAAATCCAATGTCGGGAAACACCGTGTCGACTGAACGCTACTGATGAAACCAATCGATATCATGGGGCACTATGGGCGTCAATGGGATTAGAGAACACATGGTGGGAGCGCGCCTGCAATCAAGCACACTTCCGGCGATTCTGAATTTATGGCTCATTAAGCTTAATGAACGGTTAGGAAACCGGTGGGGCGGTATGATTGAAGCCTTGCGCAGGCATGCCGCGGCAGAAGGGGAATGAAGTGTCAGCTGGCCTGTAAGCCGGGTTCTGTATGGCCGGACTTGCGTCCGGCGCGGCAGCCATTCATCTTGGACGGATGTTGCCATCCGCCTCCTGCAACCTACCCGGACGACTGACCGGAAACTGATCGCCAGGCTTTCGCCTGACACGCCGTCCCTATTCGGTTTTGCTCCCGGTGGGGTTTACCTTGCCGTTCCTGTTACCAGCAACGCGGTGGGCTCTTACCCCACCCTTTCACCCTTACCCCGTCATTCCTTGCGCCCAACCGGCGATGATCCGGCGCAACGAAAGACGGGGCGGTTTCCTTTCTGTGGCACTTTCCCTGGGGTCGCCCCCGCCGGACGTTATCCGGCACCGTGTTTCCCTGGAGCCCGGACTTTCCTCACATGCCGCCTTTCGGCTTCTGACATGCGCGGCTGCCCGGCCAGCTGACGAAGCGTATAAAAGGGTTTCGCCGTCAAAACGCAAATGAAAAAGGCCGGATTGGTTATCCGGCCTTCATCTTTGTGCAGGTTGCCAACTGTTTAGTTGGAAGCCATTTCCATTTTCACCTTGGCGCAGTAGTTGGCCGAGACCGGATTCATGCGCGTTGCGCCATGGCCGGCATTGTAGCGCAGGATGGTGCCGCAGGTCGTGCCGTTGCCGAGCTTGTGCGCGCCGGCAAGATATTTCATGCCCCAGCGGATATTGGTCTCGGGATTGTAGAGCGCCTGGCGGCTACCGGTATAGCCAAGGCCGCGCGCCGTTTCGAGTTTGATCTGCATCAGGCCGATTTCACCGGCGCTTCCGGTCATGTCGGCACGGTAGTTGCTTTCCACCCGGACCACCGCATTGGCGAGGGAAGCCGGGACGCCGTAGGACGCGGCGTAGGAATTGATGATCGTCGTGTATTTCATCGAACCGGCGGCGGAGGGGATGCTGCCCGTTGTCATCGTGTCGACATTGGCGAGATTGCGGTGGCGGACCTTGGTCTTGAGCCGTACCCTGGTTTCAACAACCGGACGCTTGGAGGATGCCAGGCTCTTGCCGTGTGTCCGGGCCTTCACCACGGCCTTTTTGCCCTTGCTTTTGGCCTGGACGGTCTTGGCGGATTTCCCGCCTTCTTTTTCCTTTTCCGCTGCGGCCCGTTTGGCCTTGAGGTAGTCCATCAGGTTTGTCGGCTCTGCCGGACTGCTGTATGCTGAATTTGCGCCAAAGAAGGCCGTCGCCCCAACCAGGGCGAGAATCATACCAAATTTTTTTGTCATCGTTTTCCGTCTAAATCGCTTGGGCAATACGAGCGCACTGCCGGACCCCGTTCCGCGCCAAAAATCTAAAAGGGCATTACCGGAACAATGTCCAAGGATGTGACGGTCCAATGCAGCCGAATATGGGTCGGCCAAATAACAAAGTGTAACACATTGAAATATATAGGTTGCAGTGCACAAATAAACGCCGGGAAAGCGTTTTTTTACAGAGAGTTAAGCATGAAGCGCGGGAAGTGCAGAAAGCACCTTATGCAGGGTTTCAATGGTTGACATGTCGGCGACTCCGTCGACTTTTTCTGGGCGAAAATGGCGCTGGAACGCTAAAATGCCTAATTCTGTCGACCTTCCGAACACACTGTCGATAGGCACATCATAGCCGTAGAGCGCCAGCATGCTCTGCAAAGCCTCGACCGGCTGGCCCCGGTCGCCGAGGGAAAAGAACCGCCCGCCCCGGATGGGCGATGGCGCCACCCAGTGGCCAACACCGGAATTGTAGAGAACCGGCCACGGGAATTTTTCGCCCGGATCGATCTTGCGCGCAGGCGCGATATCGGAGTGGGCGAGCACGTTCTCCGGACGCATCTTGTGGCGCGACACGATCCCCTTGCACAGGTCGATCACCGCATCGATCTGCGCATCGCTGAAATCGGGGAAATTCAGCAGCGGTCCGCCATTGACGATCTCGATGCCGATGGAGCAGGAATTGATGTCCGTCTCGCCCTTCCAGTGGCTTTGCCCGGCATGCCAGGCACGCTGGCTTTCGGGAACGAGTTGAACAATGCGCCCATCCTCATGCACGACATAGTGGGCGGAGACTTCACTCTGCGGGTTGGTCAGCCAACCCTCGGCCGCCTCTCCCGTTTCCATGCCGGTATAATGCAGGACGAGATAGGACGGATGCTTGCCGTCCTTGCGCGGGCCAAAATTCGGTGAGGGATGCACTTCCGCGCGTAAATGGTCCGGTTTAAACGCGTTCATATGCCTTCAAATCTTTTTCAACTTTTTCCCAGGCCGCATTGATAGCGGCAATGCGCTGATTGGCAATGGCGACAAATTCCTCGGGCACGCCGCGGGCGATCAGCATGTCCGGATGATTTTCACGCACAAGCGCCCTGTAGCGCTTGCGGGCATCTTCGAAACTGACATCCCGCGCCAGACCGAGAACCACGAACGGGTCCGCCTGCCCCCGGCCGACATGCCGCGCCAGAATGCTGTCGAACTGTTCTTCGTCGAGCGCGAAAATCTCGGCGACGGTGCCCAGAAAGATCAGTTCCTTGTCATGCAGCGAGCCGTCGGCCTTGGCAATGTGGAACAGGCCGTCGAGGATATCCTCCAGCATCTTGCAGTTCGGCTTGCCCGTGCCGCACAGGGAAGCCAGCTGCGCCGCATAGGTCTCGTAACCCGCCACATCCTGCTTGGCGAGATTGTAAAGCCGGGTCACCTGATCCTGATAGCGGGGCGGAACGTGAAAAATCTCGTGAAATGCCTTGACCTCGACTTCGGTGACAACACCATCGGCCTTGGCCATCTTGGCGGAAAGGGCAATCATGGCGATGGAGAATGCAACGCGCCGCCGGGTCTCGGGGTCTCCCTCGAAGGCTGTACGCACGGCCTCGATGATGCTGGAGAAAGCATCGATGGCAGTCGTGGTAATGAAGTCGCTGATACGGCGCCAGATTGACATGGTATTGTTTTATTCAAATTCTTTCGCAATTGCGAGAGCGATCTGGCATGCCGGCGGCAGACCGGTTGACGCACCCGTCAAAAATAAAATGGCCAGCACGAAGCTGGCCATTTTCATCAGGGATAGCGGCTCTTACTGAACGCCGAGCGCATCCTTGATAACTTTTTCCGCCGCATCGGCAGAGGCCTTGATCTGATCGGCCGTCTGGCCGGCAGCCTTGGCCGCATCTTCCGCAGCCTTGCGCGCGGTCGCAATGGCGGCCTGCTTCTGTTCTGCCGTCATGGTTGCGGCCTGCTCTTTCAGCTTCTGCAACGTGTCCGCCGCATTCATCGGCGCTGCCGGAGCGGCGGGCGCCTGCGTCGTGGACGGTGTTGCGGGAGCAGCGGGCTTGGCCGGGGTGGCAGCAGGCTGCTCGGTCGCTGCCGGAGCCTTCTTTTCCTCTTCCTTCTTGCCGCATGCGGTCAGTGCAAGAAGCGAAACCATGCCGAGTGAAATAAGTAGTTTGCTGTTCATGGGTATACCCTCTCCGTTTCAACCAAATACGTCCCTCACGTTGTTATCTTACCTGAATTGAGGCAAAGTTGGGTCTTGTTTTAAAGTTCGGTTAACTTTTCATCGAATATCCGCATAAACGCAGGCAAACCGGCCATTTTCCGGCGGTTGTGCCAAGCCGGTTCTTTTGCAAGACTCGCCCCTTCGATCCCACGCCAGCAGAGTGCCCCGCATGTCCCCTTCCCCCTTGATTCGCGTCCTGACGGCGCAGGATGCCGCCGCCTTTCAGTCCCTGCGCCTGCATGGCCTTCAAAACACACCGGAAAGTTTCGGCTCGAGCTACGAGGATGAGGCCGGCCGCACGCCAACCGAGATTGAACGGATGCTTGACGCCAGACCCAATGCCGTGTTCGGCGCCTTTGCCGGGAGCGAACTGGTCGGCATGGCGGGTTTCGCGACGACGGCCAAGGCCAAACAGAAGCACAAGGGCCTGCTGTGGGGCGTTTTCGTTCATGCGGACTGGCGCGGCCACGATCTTGGCCGGAAGCTGACCCTGGCGGTCATCGATCATGCCCGCGCGCATGTCGACACGCTGCACGCAACGGTCATGGCAGCCAACCTGCCCGCCCGCACCCTCTATCTCGGATTGGGCTTCACGGTGTTTGGTTTTGAAAGGGATGCCCTGCGCATCAACGGCCAATCCTACGATGATGAATTGCTGCGGCTCGATTTGCGTTGAGGCGGCCGGCAAAAATCGTCGTGCCATCTTGAAAATCGGGCGGATTGCGGTTATATCGCCAGATAATGATTAGCGTGCTACTTATTGTCTGGCTATGATATGAACCCGATGACGCCCCGCGACACCTATATTGACGAGCTTTCGAAAGTCAGCCGCAAGATCCGCACATTGTTCGATGCACGGGTCAAGCAGCGCGGGCTGACCTTTGCCCGCGCCCGGACCATGATGCTGCTCGACCGCATGGAAATCCTCAGCCAGAAGGACCTGGCCGAAGAGCTGGAGATCGAAACGCCCACCATGGTGCGGCTGCTCGACGGGCTGGAAAAGCAGGGCTTTATCGAACGGCGCTCCGTGGACGGCGACCGCCGGGCCAAGCAGATCGTCATGACGCCGCAAGGCGCGGAACTGGCCAGCGAGGTCAATCAGCTGGCGCAGGAATTGCGGGCCGAATTTCTGAAAGGCGTCGACGAGAAGGCGCTTATCGCCGGGCTTGAGGTGATGCGTGCCATCAACCGCAACATTGGCGACATGGACAAGGATCCGGCCGGATGATCCCCGAGGCAGAATTTGTCGGGTATGACCCGCTGAAACTGCAGCCGGAACCACCGGAGGGGGAGGTGCTGCCGGCCCCGCCGCCGGCCATGAGCCCATACTGGTCAGGCATTTATATCGCGGCCTCGACGCTGCTCTCCCTGACGCAAGGGTTGGGGATGAACCTCATCGCCACCAATGTGGCGCAGATTCAGGGGTATCTCGGCGCGACCAACACCGAAACGACGTGGCTGATTGCCGCTTATATGGCACCCAATGTCAGCCTCTCCGTTGCCCTGGTCAAAATCCGCAGCCAGTATGGCCTGCGAAACTTTGCCGAGCTCAGCATCGCCGGATTTGTCCTCATCTCGCTCATGCATCTTTTCGTCACGGACCTGCAATCGGCCATCGTCATCCGCTTTTTCAGCGGCATCGCGGCCTCGCCCATGTCGACCCTTGCTTTTCTTTATATGCTCGAAGCATTTCCGCCCGCGCGCAAATTGACCGTCGCGGTTTGTCTCGTGCTGACCAATATATCTATGGCATCGCCGCTTGCGCGGTTTCTGTCGCCATCATTGCTCGAGTTTGGCCAATGGCGCGGCCTCTACATGTTTGAGGTTTCGCTGGCCTTCATTGCCCTTGCGATCATCTATCTCTTGCCGCTGACACCGCCACCGCGCGCCAAGGTCATCGAAAAACTTGATATTCTGAGCTATCTGCTGATCGCGATCGGCTTTGGCTGTACCGCTGTCGTTCTCGTCATGGGGCGCCTCTATTGGTGGACCGAGGTACCCTGGCTCGGCATTCTTCTCGCCATTGCCGTCATCACGGTCACCACGGCGGTGGTCATCGACCTCAACCGGACAAAGCCGCTGCTAGATATTCGCTGGATCGTCAGCAGGGAGATACTGCATCTGGCAGGGACCATCCTGTTGTTTCGGCTGATCGTTTCCGAGCAGGCCACCGTTGCCACCAACTTCTTCCAGAATCTCGGTCTGCTCAACGAACAGATCGCCGCGCTCTATGTGGTGATGATGGTATCGATGGTCGTCGCGGGCCTCTGCTGCGCCGCGGTGATGAAGCCGGAACGCGCGCCAGCCATCCATGTGGTCGCCCTGATCTTCCTGATCGTCGGTTCCTATATGGACAGCCAGGCAACGAACCTGACCCGCCCGGAGAACATGTATGTCAGCCAGGCACTGATCGCCGCGGCAACTGTGATCTTCCTGCCGCCCGCCATGTCGGCCGGCCTGACATCCGCCCTGAAACGCGGTCCGGTCTATATCGTCAATTTCTTCGTCGTGTTTCTGGCAACACAAAGCCTCGGCGGTCTGCTCGGCACCGCCGTCTTCGGCAGTTTCATCACCATCCGCGAGAAATTCCATTCCAACGTACTGGCGGAACACATCGTCCTGTCCGACCCGCTCGTCGCCCAGCGTGTGGCGCAACTGGCCAGCGGCTATGGCCGTGTCATCACCGACAAGGCATTGCTCAACGCCGAAGGGATCGCGCTCCTGTCGCAGCAGACCACGCGCGAAGCCAATATCCTTGCCTATAACGACGCATTCTTCCTGATTGCGGCGATCTCGTTCTTTGCTCTCGTCGCCCTTCTCACCCATCTCGGCTTTCGCTATGCCGCCGGAAAATTCATGGCTCCGCGCGTGACTGGCGGATTGGCCCAACCAAGTTCATAAGATCATGTCCACATTGCTCCGCAACACCGCCACCCTCATCGCCATTCTTCTCGGCCTGCTCGGCCTTGTGCTGGTTCTCTATGCGTGGCGGCTGCCGCCGTTCAACAGCAATGTCGAGATCACCGAGAATGCCTATGTCAAAGGCTATGTGACACTCATCAGCCCGCAGCTCAGCGGATACGTGGTCGAAGTCCCGGTGCAGGACTACCAGCAGGTTAAGGAAGGGCAGCTGCTGGTGCGGATCGATGACAGGATCTATGCGCAGAAACTCGAACAGGCGAAGGCAACTCTGGCGAGCCAGCAGGCGGCCCTCAACAACTCGACCCAGCAGGAACGGGCGGCGGAAGCGCGTATCGGTTCGAGCCAGGCACAGCTCGACAGTGCCAATTCGGGCCTGCGGCGCACACAGGCCAACTGGGCCCGCATTGAACCGCTCACCATCAAGGGTGTCATGACCAAGAGCGATTCCGATCAGGCCGAAACCGCGCTTGAACAGGCGCAGTCGGCGGTAACCCAGGCGCAGGCGGCGCTGGAAGTTTCCAGGCAGGACCTGGAGACCATCAAGGTGAGCCGCGGCTCGCTCGAAGCTGCTGTCGCCGGCGCTGTGGCTGCCGTCAATCTCGCCGAAATCGACATGACCAACACAAAGGTCCTTGCCCCGCGCGACGGCACGGTGGGCGAAGTGGGCGCGAAACTCGGACAGTACGTCACCGCCGGAACGCAGCTGATGGCCGTCGTGCCGCCTGATGTCTGGATCATCGCCAACTTCAAGGAAACCCAGCTCAGCGATATCAGGATCGGCCAGCCCGTGACGTTCACGGTGGACGCGCTGAACCGCAAGCGCCTGAACGGCCATGTCGAGCGCTTTGCGCCGGCCGCCGGCTCGGAGTTCAGCGTGCTCAAGCCCGACAATGCAACCGGTAATTTCACCAAGGTTGCTCAGCGCATTTCCGTGCGCATCTCTGTCGATCCCGGTCAGGAGCTGGCACAATATCTCGCGCCCGGCATGTCGGTCGTGGTGCGAACCGAACTGGAAAAATAGGCGCGCAGCCTGTTTTTTTCTGGAGCCGCAGAGGCTTAGCCGCGTAACCTGAATCAATCCGGCAAGGACTTGATTCAAAACCGTCACGGCTTTGTTACATCGAAATGTTAGGCGGAGAGGAATTTCCAACAAAGGGGATTCGATCCGATGCCGTTTGCGAAACAGCCCGACAGCGCCACCGCGCCGCGGCATGAAAAAGTTCAAAACGCCGTACGCCAGAACAGGCTTCTGTCAAAAGCCGGACTTTCCGAACGGCTGTTTGCCCATGTCTTCAAGGGCCTCGTCTATCCGCAGATATGGGAAGACCCCGAGGTCGACATGGAGGCGCTGCAGATCCATTCCGGCCACCGGATTGTCACCATTGCATCAGGCGGCTGCAACGCCATGTCGTACCTCACGGCCGATCCCGCCAGCGTCGAGGCGGTCGATCTCAATACGGCCCACGTGGCCTTCAACCGCCTGAAGCTCGCCGCCGTTACCCGCCTGCCCAATTACGATGCCTTCTACCGTTTCTATGGAACGGCTGACGACAAGGCGAACCTTGCCGCTTATGAACGCTTTATCCAGCCGTATCTCGACGGCACCAGCCGCGCCTATTGGGAAAAGCGGATGCTGTCCGGACGCCGCCGCATCACCATCTTTTCGCGCGACCTTTACCGGCATGGCCTGCTTGGCCTGTTCATCGGCATGGGCCACCGTGTCGCCAGGCTCTATGGCATCGATCCGCGCGACATTCTCAAGGCCGCGACAATCGAAGAGCAGCGCGCCTATTTCGATCGCGCCCTTGCCCCGCTTTTCGACAAGCGCATGGTACGCTGGGCAACGAAGCGCAAATCCTCGCTGTTTGGCCTCGGTATCCCGCCGCAGCAATATGATGCACTGGCGACAGCGGGCGACGGCAACATGGCACTGGTGCTGCGCCGCCGCCTGGAAAAACTCGCCTGCGGCTTCCCCCTCTCCGAAAACTATTTCGCCTGGCAGGCTTTTGGGCGCGGCTACAGCGACAACGCCGAAACCGGCCCGCTGCCGCCCTATCTCTCGCGCAACAATTTCGAGAACGTGCGCGACCGCGCCGAACGCATGAGCGTCGTCAATGCATCGTTGACGGAGTTTCTCGCAGCAAAACCCGCTGGTTCCGTCGACCGCTTCATCCTCCTCGATGCGCAGGACTGGATGAACGACCGGCAGCTGAACGAACTCTGGCACGAGATCACCCGCACCGCCGCGCCCGGCGCGCGTGTCATTTTCCGCACGGCGGCTGAACCCACCATCCTGCCGGGCCGCATCGACGACGCCCTGCTGGAGCGCTGGGATTACCGGGAGGAACAGTCTCTCGACCTGCATGCCCGCGACCGGTCGTCCATCTATGGCGGCTTCCATCTCTACCTGCTCAAGGATTGATACCGATGTTTGCCAAGATCGAACATGGGCCGCTGATGGATCGTGTCTACCGGCACCAGCGCCATTTCTACGATGCCACGCGCAAATATTACCTGCTCGGGCGCGATCCGATGATCGCGGGCCTCATGCCGCCGGCCAATGGCAGCATCCTGGAGATCGGTTGCGGTACCGGCCGCAATCTGGTCATGGCCGGAGCGGCGTACCCGACGACGAAGCTCTATGGCATCGACATTTCCAACGAAATGCTGACGACGGCCCGCAAGAAGGTGACGGCTGCCGGTCTGGGCGAGCGCACCGAACTTGCCTATGCCGATGCGGCAAAATTCGACCCATCTGCCCTGTTCGGCCGCGCCCAGTTTGACCGGATTTTCATCTCCTACGCGGTGTCGATGATCCCGCAATGGGAAAGCGTCATGCGCGAGGCGGTCAACCATCTGGCTCCCGGCGGCCAGCTGCATATCGTCGATTTCGGCGATCTGAAGGACTTGCCTGGCGCCGCAAAAGCCGCGCTCTACAAATGGCTCGAATGGTATCACGTCACCCCGCGCAACAACCTGTTCGCGGTGGCGCAGGATATTGCCGCGGCAACGGGCGCGCACGCCGAAGCGCAAAGGCTCTACCGCGGCTTTGCCTGGATTTCGATCATCAGCCGCCCGGGCTGAGGCGTCCCCGCGCCTATTTGCAGAGATCGCCCTTGGCGACAACCGAGCTTGGTGCTGCAAGGCAATAGAGCTTGGTGATATTGGCAATCGTGCGCTCGCCGAGCGGATTGGCGTCCAGTTCGTCGCCGCTTTCCGATTGCTGCAGCTCGCAATCTTTGCGCAGCAGGCACATGACCGGGATACGCGCCATCGCCGTTGCCGTCTTGAACATGCCACGCCGGCCATCCATGGCACCGGTGTTGTGCACGCGATACCACTGGTGTGTGCGGGAAATGCGGAAGAACGCGCGCGGGTTTGACAGGATGGCAAGCCGCGACATCAGGTCGTTGTCGGCAAAGAGATCGACAACCTGCCCGTCATAGGGCTCGGTCAGCCGGAAATTGTTCGACACGAACGTGGAATTGAAGACAATTGCCGCCGTGCATGGAAATGCCGCAGCCATGTGCCGGGCAAGGCCACCGCCCAGTTCGTGTCCGACAGTGATGTAATCGATGGGCAGGCCGTCCGAGTTCTTCTGCGCGTCCGCCCTGATCTTGGCAAACTCCTGGCGCGCCGTGCGGTACTGATCCCATGGGTTGAGGATCTGGGTGAAATAGCTGAGCTCGCTGACAAACCCCGGAATGCTCGCCAGGCCATCGGCGCCGCGGAACACGATCATGAACGACATGCGGTCCGAACTGCGGCGCCGATAGACTTCCGCATAAAACCCGCCAGCCCTGGCGATGGGTTCGCCAAACGGCTCCCAGCCGAAATATTCGGTCTTCAGATCAAAATGGTGCCGTGCAACCGGCTTGTACACATTCGACGCATAGGCGGCGTAGACGCCGAAATAATCCGCAATCAGTTCATTGTTGTAGCCGGGATAACCGCGATAATTGCGCCAGAAGCTCGGCACGGTGGGACGAACGCAGTGCTCCGCATGGCTGTTGCCGATGCCCAGCTCCGGGCGGTCGATCGTCACCCATGCAGCCACTGTCGCATTGGCAAGGCCAATGACGCAGATCACAAGTACAGCCCAGCCGATTTTCCTGATCATACGCTTCCCCGGACCGGTCACATGGCCGTGCTGCCAGAACGTTTGCCGCCTGTTATATCAAACACGAAGATGTGACCCATCATACCCCGCAACTCTCATACAGATATCACATTGAAAAATCATGACAAAGGAAAGGCATACTGCCATCAACCATAATCTCCGCCGGTCATGATGTGTTAAGCATAATGCCGCATGAGTGGAAACATAGGAAATGCCCCTCCACGATTCGAGTACGGACCGCCATTGATGAAGCGACTTGCTGCTGGATTACTGACCCTTCTTCTCGCCGGTTGCACGACGGTCGACTACGATTTTTCCGACGCAAAAAAGCGAGGCCCTTCCGCCCCTCTGCAGCAGATCGCAGCCCCCGCAGGCAAGGTCAACGCCCCCCGCTTCGACGACAGCAATCCGCATGACTGGAAAGGCAGAACGCCCTGGCACTATCCCGTGCACGGGACGGACGTCTCGAAATACCAGTCCGCCATCGACTGGTCGACCGTGCGCGGCAACCGCATCTCGTTTGTCTTCATCAAGGCCACCGAAGGCGCCGACCGGGTCGATGACCGTCTCGCCGACAACTGGCAGGGCGCACGTGCCGCTGGCATTCCGCGCGGTGCCTATCATTTCTATTATTTCTGCCGGACTGCCAAGGAACAGGCGCAATGGTTCATCCGCAACGTGCCGAACGATCCCGGTGCCCTGCCGCCCGTTCTCGACATGGAATGGAACGCCGCATCGCCAACCTGCAAGCTGCGCCCCAATGCGGCGGTGGTGCGCAGCGAAATGCGCGTGTTCATCGACATTCTCGAGCGCCATTACGGGAAACGGCCGATCATCTACACCACCGTCGACTTCTTCGACGATAACGACCTGAGGCAACTGGCCGGCTATCCGTTCTGGTTGCGCTCGGTTGCCGGTCATCCCGATGAAAAATACGGACCGCATCCCTGGACGTTCTGGCAGTACACCGGAACCGGCGCCATTCCCGGCATTCGCGGCGATGCGGACATCAACGTGTTCGCAGGCGACGAAGCGGCCTGGAAGCAGTGGCTTGTGCGCAACAAGGTGCGATAAAGTCACACTGGGTCTCTTCTCGCAATTCTGTGACTTCACGAGGGGGACATAATCGTGCATTAGCAGGACAAGCTCGCGCGCCTGCTGGCGCCCCCTGTTACCAACGAGATTTCCCTGATGAACAAACTATCGATTGCTCTTGCCGCCGCAGTTCTTTCTGCGACAAGTTCTGCTTATGCACTGGACCAGATCAACCACCAGCAACCGGCAGCTGTGAAGCCTGCCTGCGGCGGCGAGATGGAACCCTGGTTCAACGGCCTTATCGCCGAAGCAAGAGCGGCAGGCGTGACCGACAAGGGCCTTGGTGAACTGCTCAAGGCATCGCTCGATGACAAGGTTCTGCAGCGTGACCGCGCGCAGGGCGTATTCAGCCAGACATTCCTGACATTCTCGACCCGCATGGTGTCCGATTACCGCCTCAAGCAGGGCGCAGCCAATCTGAAGAAATATGCCGACACCTTTGCCAGGGCAGAATCCGAATACGGGGTGCCGGGTCCGGTGATTGCCGCATTCTGGGGACTGGAAACCGATTTCGGCGCCGTCCAGGGCGATTTCGACACGCTGAACGCGCTGCTCACCCTCTCCTTCGATTGCCGCCGTCCGGAGCTGTTCCGGCCGCAGCTGATCGCCCTGCTCAAGCTGTTCGACAAGGGCGTCGTCGATTCCAAGACCACCGGCGCATGGGCTGGTGAAATCGGCCAGATGCAGATGCTGCCGACCGATTATCTGGAGCGCGGCGTCGATGGCGACGGTGACGGCAAGGTCGACCTCAAGAACAGTGCGCCGGACGCCATCATGACGGCTGCGCGCGTCCTGCGCGATCTCGGCTGGCGCAAGGGCGAGCCCTGGCTGGAGGAAGTCAAGCTGACGCGGGACCTGCCTTGGGAAAATGCCCTGCGGACGAACCGCCTCCCCCATTCCAAATGGTCCGAATGGGGCGTGATGGGCATGAAGGGGCCGCTGGGTCCCGACAATGGCGATGCATCCCTCCTGCTGCCGATGGGCCGCAAGGGACCGGCATTCCTGTCCTACGCCAATTTCGACGTTTTCGTCGAATGGAACAAATCCATCATCTACGCGACAACGGCCGCCTATTTCGCGGCACGTCTTGCCGGTGCGGGTCCGCTTGAGCCGACCACGCCCGAAACGGGCCTCACACAGGAACAGATGAAGGAACTGCAGACCAAGCTCGCCGCCCGCGGCCACGATATGGGCCCGAAGATCGATGGCGTGTTCGGCATCCTGACCCGCGATGCGGTGCGCGACGAGCAGATCCGCCTGGGCCTTCCGGCAGATTCCTGGCCAACCCCGGAATTGCTCAGCAAGCTTTAAACCTTATTCCCTGTGTTCGGCCGGCGCCATCGTTTCCAGCGAAGCAAAGCCCTCCGGCCGCTCGCCCTCGTCGAACGGGGTTTCCACCTCGACGAACATATCGGGGTAAAACCCGTTGAAACGGGTGCGCAGCGACAGGGAATAGGCGCCGATATTGCCGATTTCGATCCAGTCCCCGGTTGCCACCGTCTCCGGCAGCCAGAACGGCCGTGACAGGATGTCGACGGAATCGCAGGTCGCGCCGCAGACGCGGAACGGCACGATGTCCCGGACATTGCCGCTGCGATGCTTGTGCGCGGGGTCGGGTATGAACCGCGCCGGCAGGGTGATCTTGCCGGTCCACGAGTCCGACAACGACGCCCAGATGCCGTCATTGATATAAAGCCGCCTGCCCTTGCGCAGGAGCACGCGCACGATCAGCGAAAAGGCGCGCGCCACGATCACCCGGCCGGGTTCCGCCACCAGCGGCAGATCGTCAAACCCCCATTCCTTGATGTCGCCGCGCAGACGCGACATCAATTGCCCGAGCGAGGGCATCTCCACATGCTTGCGCTTGGGATCATGGCCATATTCGGCCGGAAATCCGCCGCCGACGTCGAGCCCGGCCAGCGGCACGCCCGCACGGTTGCGCACCCAGTCGGCTGACCGCAGGGCGCGTTCATAGGTATCGGGATCCTCGATCTGGCTGCCGACGTGGAAACAGATGCCGACCTTGTAGCCGATCTTGTGCAACCGCTGCAGAAGCTCGACCGCATGGGCCGGTGTTGCGCCGAATTTCTTCGACAGCTCATAGGCCGCATGGCCCTTGGTCTGCAGCCGCACGTAAAGGGTGATGCTGCCCGGATCGATATCGAGCGCGCGCACGATGCGCGTTATCTTGGCAATCTCGTCCTCATGGTCGACGGCCAGGATGCGGATGCCGTAGGTTTCAAGCGCAAGCCGGATATCCGACTGGGCCTTGATGGGGTGCATGTAGAGCATATGCGCATTCGGGGCGACCTTGCGCACCGCAGCGAACTCGCCCGGCGATGCCACGTCGAACGTGTTGACGCCGTTGCGCGCCAGTGTTTCCAGGACGAGATTTTCGCCGTTGGTCTTGACCGCATAGGCGGTCTCGCCGGGGAACATCTGCATGAACTGGTGCGCGTCTTCGACCAGCACATCCGGCCGAAAGCAATAAACGGGTTGATCGGGCCGCAGGGTAAGTGCTGCATCGCGGGCCGAGGCGAATCGTTGCATCTTGATCGTCTGCTCCATGCATAACTCTTAGCAAGAGCAGATGACGGACGAAAGTCGCTTTCTCCATGCAGGAAACGGGTGGCAATTTACCGGCGTTCACCTAGAAATATCCGGCATAGCGCCAGATTCGGGGGATTTCCAGTGGCCGTAAACCAGACAACACAGCCCAACCCGCTCGCCATGACCGGCTTTGTCTGGCTGCAACTGCTGCTGCTGGGCGCCATATGGGGCGGTTCGTTCTTCTTCGCCAAAATCGCCGTGCACGTCATTCCGCCACTGACGCTGGTGCTGTTTCGCGTCGCCATCGCCGCCCTCGCCCTGCACATCTATCTCCTCGCCCGCGGCATCCGGTTCTGGGACTATCGCCAGCACGCCCTCGGTTTTGCCGGACTGGGGCTCCTGAACAACGTCATTCCCTTCTCGCTGCTGTTCATCGGCCAGACCGCGCTCGGTGCCGGGCTGGAATCCATCCTCAACGCCACGACGCCAATCTGGACAGTGATCATCGCCACATTCCTCACCGTCGATGAAAAGATCAGCGCCAACAAGATCGCCGGCATCCTGCTCGGTGTCTTCGGCACGGTGGTGATGATCGGGCCCGGCGTCCTCTCCGGCCTGGGCGGGCCGCTGTGGGCGGAAATCGCCGTGCTCGCCGCCACACTCTCCTATGCCTTCGCCAGCATTCTCGCCAAGCGGTTCAAGGGCATTCCGCCAACGGTGACCGCGACCGGCCAGATGACCGCTTCGACGCTGATCATGATCCCCGTCGTCCTGCTTTCCAGCGGCATGCCGGATTTTGCCGCGCCCGATCAGGGCGTCTGGGCCGCCGTGTTCAGCCTCGGGCTGCTCTCCACTGCCTTCGCCTACATCCTGTTCTTTTCCATCGTCCGCGCCGGCGGCGCCACCAATGCCTCGCTGGTCACGCTGGTGGTTCCCGTCAGCGCGATCCTGCTTGGAACAGTTTTTCTCGGGGAGGAACTGGGCTTGAAGGATTTTGCCGGCATGGCGCTCATCGCCCTTGGCCTTCTGACCATCGACGGCAGGCTGCTCGCAGCGTTGCAAAAACCGCAAAAAAGATAGAGTTTTCAACAAATCCTAACGGGTACGGCTCGGTATTTCCGGGCTGGATTGCGGCGCAATTGTGTCACAAACCAGTGAGAAAACACGTGCATTGCATCTTGGTGCAATGCAAAAATAAACCAAATTCCCGGTCATTTTATCGTGAATTGACGATTTTTCATTCCAGTAAATGCGTTTCATTTCAGAAACTTACCGTTGAAGAGCAAAAAATTTCTACAGATCATGTCACATCGCGGTAACATTTCCGCTTTTTCTGTGGCAATTTTCCGCTATGCTAAGACGGTTAACTGCAGGAGACAAACAATGGGACTTACACGTTCGATGAACGTCCTCATGATCTGTGCAGCGTTCGCATTTATCGGTGCAATGGTCGTAGGACTCATACCCTGATTGAGAAAAAGAGCGCCGTGGAGATGGTCTCTGACCGTTAAGAAGGTGACAGACAAATTTGGATGGCCCGGTTGCAACAACCGGGCCATTTCCAATTTAACGCTACTGCCGGATATCAGGCCGCGCCAGCCAAGGCCGGTTCCAGCGGTGCGCTGGCAGGGCGGATGCCGATGAGGTGGCAGATGGCGAAGGCAAGATCGGCCCGGTTCATCGTGTAGAAATGGAAATCCTGAACGCCGCGCTCGACCAGATCGAGAACCTGCTCGGCAGCCACCGCCGATGAGACCAGCGCATGGGTCTGCGGATCGTTTTCCAGCCCCTCGAACCGCTCGGCCAGCCATGCCGGAATGTGGGTCCCGGCCTTCGAGCAGAAATTGGTGACCTGCGTGAAATTGTGGATCGGCAGGATGCCCGGCAGGATCGGAATATAGATACCGGCGCGGCGGACCTTTTCGACGTAACGCTCGTAGAGATCGTTCTCGAAGAAGAACTGCGTGATCGCCCGCGTCGCGCCATTGTCGACCTTGCGCTTGAGCATGTCGATATCGGTGGCGAAATCCGGGCTTTCCGGGTGCTTTTCCGGATAGGCGGAAACGGAAATGTCGAAATCGGCAAAGGCCTTCAGCCCGGCGACGAGATCGGCACCGTTTTCATAACCGCCGGGTGTCGGCTTGTAATGGGCACCGACGCCGCCGGCCGGATCGCCGCGCAGGGCGACGAAGCGCTTCACACCCATGGCCGCAAACTCGCGCACCACGGTATCGACCTCTTCCTTGGTCGCATCGACGCAGGTCAGGTGCGCGGCGGCATTCACATCCGTTTCGGTCAGGATGCGCTTGATGGTGCGCGCCGTGCGTTCGCGGGTGGAACCGCCGGCACCGTAGGTTACAGACACGAATTCGGGATTGAGCGGCGCAAGGCGCGTCACGGTTTCCCACAGGCGCTCTTCCATCACCTCGGTCTTCGGCGGGAAGAATTCAAAGGAAACCCGGATATTGGTTCCAAGGTCGGCACGGCGGGATTGGCGGAAAAAGCTCATCAGACACTCTCCGTTACGCGGGAGGTTAAAGCGGGATCAGCAATCAGCAGGCGCGGGTCGCGTGCCAACCACAGTTTGACGGTCAGTTTGTCTTTGTCTTTTGGTTCAAGTTCGAGGCTGTTTTCCAGCGCCAGCCCGGCCTCGGTCAGCCAGTCGCGCATCTGGTTGTCGTTGAAGCCAAGCCGTATATGCGCATGGCTGTCCCGCAGGAATTCAAGATCGTGCGGGGCGAAATCAACGATCAGCATGCGCCCGCCTGCACGCAAGGCGCGGGCCGCCTCGCGAATGGCTTCGGCAGGATTGTCTAGGAAATGCAGCACCTGATGAATGGTCACCAGATCAAAGGATTCCCGGTCCACCGGCAGCGAATAGACGTCACCCTGGCGGACCTGCGCATTGGTGATGCCGGACCGGTCGAGATTGGAGCGGGCAATGGTCAGCATGTCGCGATTGATATCGATGCCGACACCGCGCACGTAAAGCGGGGCAAACAGTTCGAGAAGGCGGCCGGTGCCGGTGCCCACATCAAGCATCGCCTGGAACGGCGTGCGCCCAATGATCTTCGTCAGCGCGGCTTCCACCGCGCCATCCGGCACATGCAGCGAACGGATCGCATCCCAGCTCGTGGCATTGGCACTGAAATAGGCGGCGGCCCGCTCGCGGCGCTGCAGCTTCACCGAGCCGAGCCGCTCGATATCGCGCTCCAGCAACGGATCGGACACATCAAGACGATCGAGCAGGATCCGGGCGATATCGCCAACCACCAGGGATTCAGCCAGACGGAAATAGGCCCAGGAGCCCTCCTGATAGCGGTTGATCAGATTGGCTTCGAACAGCAGCTTGAGATGGCGGGAGACGCGCGGCTGCGACTGCCCGAGGATGGAGGTCAGATCGGAAACCGTCAGATCGCCGCGAGACAACAGCGCCAGAATGCGCAGGCGGCTAGGCTCCGCCGCTGCTTTCAGCGTATCGACCATCAGGTCAAGATTGAGATCACGTTTGTCCATCAAGACACCTTCAAAAGATATAAAGATATGTTTATGTGAGAAATACAGATTTGGCAAGGAGTGTTTTTCCGTTGACGGCAAATTTTGTCGCGTCTGAAATAGGCAGGTATATCGATCAGCGAATCGGCGGGAAGAGAGTGCAATGAGTTCAGGAACCAACCGCCAAAGGGCTATCGGCAAGGCGCTGACGCTGCTTTTGCCGGCTGTGCCCTATTCGGATTCCGAGCCCATACGCGCCGCCGCCACGGCACCGCACATGAAAAGCCTGCCGCCGCCCATTGCGGTGTGGCTGGCCACGGTCGCCCATGTCCGCCATCAGCATACGGACTACGATGCGCTGCGCGACGAGGGCTACGACAAGGAGTCGGCCCGCTTCTTCGTGCTTGAGGCCATCAACCGGAAACTGACGGAATGGCGGGCAACGCGGCTGCTCGATCCGGACGAGGACGATCCGAGCTGATCCCGGCATGTTCTGCCCACTGATCTTCATAGATGAGCTGGTCCAGCGGCAGCCGTTCGCGCCAGCCGCGCTTCTGTAATTCCGGCTGATCGTAGAGCTGGTCGACATAACCGATGCAGAGATAGGCGATGATCTCGACATGATCGGGGATGGCCAGAATGCGGCGCATGTCCTGGTCGTGATAGATGCTGACCCAGCCGACGCCGATGCCTTCCGCCCTTGCCGCCAGCCACAGGTTCTGCACGGCACAGACGGTGCTGTAGACGTCCATCTGCCGGTTATGGGTGCGTCCCAGGACGACATCGCCGCCGCGCGTCCGGTCACAGGTGATACACAGATTGACCGGCGCCTTGACGATGCCCTCAAGCTTCAGCGATGCATAGAGCGCCTGGCGCTCGCTGGTGAACATGGCCTTTGCTTCGGCATTGGCGCGGGTAAAGGCCGCGTGCACCTCGGCTTTGCGTGCCTGATCGCGAATAAGAATGAAATTCCACGGCTGCATGAATCCCACTGACGGCGCGTGATGGGCGGCGTCGAGCAGCCGCATCAGCACTGCATCGTCAATAGGGCGCGGCAGGAACTGGTCGCGCACATCGCGGCGGGTATGGATGGCCTTGTAGACGGCGGCGCGCTCGTCCGCGGAAAAATCGGCGGCTGCAACGGGACCATAGACAGAATCGTGCATCGTTTGCTCCCAACAATGCGAGGGCCAGATTACCCCGGCCCAGACACCTCCCCGCTGTCCGTGCGGTTTCGGCTATCCGGTCCGGCCGGTCTTCTGACTGAGGTTCATCTGAACCGCGCGCCTTCCGGGTTTCCCCGTGGCAAACTGCGCGGCCCATCCCCTATACAGCGTTGGGCACGTGCCGGATTTGCACCGGCTTCCCGATTCTCCTGCATGCAGGCACCGGACCTGCATTCCATTCGCCACAGATCGGAAAAAGACGCAAGCGTCAGCCGGGATAAATCCATTGCTCCGGCAGGCGCGCATCGACTTTTTCACCGGAACGGATAAGCCCTGGCACCTCGACCCAGGCCACGATGCCGCGCAGCCGCTTCGATGCCTTGACAAAATCAAGCGCCGTCGAGGTGTGATCGGCCGTCTGCGCCCGCTCGGCGATGGAGCGTCCGGCGACCTTGCACGGTGCGTTCTGGCCGTCGACCTTCAGCGTCACCCCGCCTTCGAAAAACAGCAGCGTGCGCGGCGGCAGCATGGAAAGCGAGGGAATGCCATCGACAACCATGTTGGCGCCGATCCATTCGGGTTTGACATCCGCAAGGCCCATGGCGCTGGCAATCATGTCAAGTTCATCGGCCGCCAGAATGGAAATATGCCGCTCGTTGCGCATCTCGGTGCCGCGCGGATACCAGGGCTCGCGCCCGCCCGACCGGCGTGTCAGGCCCGCGTGAAAATCGCCGCGTATGCCTTCAAAGGTAAGATCGAGCGTGTCCGTGGCAGCGGTGACAAAACTGTCTTTTGGCGCCTGGAACAGCCCGCTCACCCGCCCGGCGATCTTGCGGGCCGGAAGGATGTCCGTTCTGGTTGCGAAAAGATCTGTCATGACGGCACTCCGGTGAAATCAGCCGCATCTTAGGAAAATTGCGTGTTAAAACCAGCCAATATCACTGATGGAAACGTCAAAATTGGTGATGGGAAGGCGTTGCCGCCCTCCCGGCCGCATCAGCGTGTCAGAGGCTTGTAGCTCGGACGCTTCGGATTGACGCTGTCCGGTCCCAGACGGCGGATCTTGTCGTTCTCATAGTCCTGGAAGTTGCCTTCGAACCATTCGACGTGGCTGTCACCCTCGAAGGCGAGGATGTGTGTCGCCAGACGGTCGAGGAACATGCGGTCGTGGCTGATGATAACGGCGCAACCGGCGTATTTTTCCAGCGCGTCTTCCAGAGCCGCAAGCGTTTCGGTATCCAGATCGTTGGTCGGTTCGTCGAGCAGCAGGACATTGCCGCCGGACTGCAGCATCTTGGCAAGATGCACGCGGTTACGCTGACCGCCGGACAGATTGCCGACCTTCTGCTGCTGATCGCCGCCCTTGAAGTTGAACGCCGAGACATAGGCGCGCGAATTCATCTCGTTCTTGCCGATCTTGATGATTTCATTGCCGCCGGAGATTTCTTCCCAGACATTCTTCTCCGCCGCCAGATGATCACGGCTCTGGTCGACATAACCGAGATGAACCGTTTCACCGATACGGATAGAACCGGAATCCGGCTTTTCCTGTCCGGTGATCATCTTGAACAGCGTGGTCTTACCCGCACCGTTCGGACCGATGATGCCGACGATGCCGCCGGGGGGCAGCTTGAAGGTCAGGTTTTCGATGAGAACACGGTCACCGAAGGATTTGGTAAGGTTCTCGGCTTCGATAACCACCTGTCCCAGACGTTCCCCCGCCGGAATGATGATCTGCGCATCGCCGGGACGCTGCTCATTGGCGGCATCGACCAGCGCATCATAGGCCTTGATACGGGCTTTCGACTTGGCCTGGCGCGCCTTGGGGCTGGCGGAAATCCACTCGCGCTCGCGCTCCAGAGCCTTCTGGCGCGAGTCGTCCTCACGGCCTTCCTGCTGCATGCGCTTGGCCTTCGCCCCGAGATAGGCGGAGTAATTGCCCTCGTAGGGAATACCGCGGCCGCGGTCGAGTTCGAGAATCCAGCCGGTCACATTGTCGAGGAAGTAGCGATCGTGCGTGATCAGCAGGACGGAGCCGGCATATTCGCGCAGGTGCTTTTCCAGCCATGCGGTGGTTTCGGCGTCAAGGTGGTTGGTCGGCTCGTCGAGGAGCAGAAGATCGGGCTGCGACAGGAGCAGACGGCACAGCGCCACGCGGCGGCGCTCACCGCCGGACAGCTTTTCCACGCCGGAATCACCGGGCGGGCAGCGCAGCGCTTCCATGGCCATTTCCACCTGGGATTCCAGATCCCAGAGGTTCTTGGCGTCGATGATGTCCTGCAGCCGGGCGCCTTCATCGGCGGTTTCGTCGGAATAGTTCATCATCAGTTCGTTGTAGCGGTCGAGAATGGCCTTCTTGTCCGCGACGCCGTCCATGACGTTGCCCATCACATCCTTGTTCGGGTCCAGAACCGGCTCCTGCGCGAGGTAGCCGACCGTGGCACCATCGGCCAGCCAGGCTTCGCCGGTATATTCCTTGTCCATGCCGGCCATGATCTTGAGAATGGTCGACTTACCCGCACCGTTCGGTCCGAGAATGCCGATCTTGGCATCGGGGTAGAAGGAAAGATGGATGTTTTCGAGAACCTTCTTGGTTCCGTATGCCTTGTTCAGGCCGGCCATATGGTAAATGAATTGGCGTGCCATAACGCGCGTCACTCCGATGTTCGGGATTTTTGGGACATGAATTTGCGCCGTATGTAGGCGAAAGGGGCGCGGGTGGCAATGCACGCGGCGTTTATTTCGGGATTGCCGGGCGTTTTACATTCTTATCGTGCGTGGTTCGACAAGCACAACGGAAATGAAAACCGTCCTCCAAAACGAGCGAAACCGGGTGCGGATATTTCCGTCACCCGGTTTCCCCTCTGGTGCCGCATTTGGGGAGCGTCCTCTTCCCCCCGGAACGGCCATGTAACTGGCAAGCGCCTGGATATCCCGGTCCAAACAACCATCCCACCGCCGCAAACCAGCGCTCTGTCAGCCGTAAAAGCCGGGGACAATCGAGACAAGACACGGGATCCAATCTCTTTCGGAAAGAAGTTTTGCGGCAAGTTTTTGCCGTTTGCAAGAGGTTTTGCAAAATAAAATTGCAGGCACAGGCATGTGATTATTTATTGTGCAAAAACCCGGAGAGATACCCGAATTTACGCAGAATTTATTGTGGATTGACTAATCACGCGCCACCCTTTCAATTGATCGCGGGAGGCATGAATGGGTTTTGCAGACATCGAAACGATCCGGTCAGCGACGGGCGCGGCGCTGGCCATGCGCTTTTCGCCGGCAGCAGGCGCGGACAAGGCCGTTGTCCAGATCAGCCATGGCCTGGCCGAACACAGCCTGCGCTATGGCCGGTTTGCCGAACATCTCAACAGGCACGGTTTTCACGTCTACGCCCACGACCATCGCGGCCACGGCTATACCAAAGCCGATGGTGCTCCGCCCGGTCGTTTCGCCCTTCGCGACGGCATGCGTCTGGTGCTCCAGGACATGGACACCATCAACGCCGCCGCCCGCGCCCGCCATCCGGGCTTGCCGCTTGTCCTCTTCGGCCACTCCATGGGCGGCCTGATCGGCCTCAATTATGTGCTGGGCTATCAGGAAAAGGTCGACGCCGCCGCCATCTGGAACGCCAATTTCTCTGCCGGGCTTGCAGGACGGCTGGCGCAGGCCATCCTGCGCGCCGAACGCATGCTGCTTGGCTCCGACGTGCCGAGCATGCTTCTGCCAAAACTGACCTTTCAGACCTGGGCGCGCGGCATCAGGGATGCCCGCACCCCGTTTGACTGGCTGTCGCACGATCCGGCCGAGGTGGACGCCTATATCGCCGATCCGCTGTGCGGCTGGGACGCGTCGGTCGGCATGTGGCGCGATGTTTTCGGCTTCACCTTTGCCGGGGCGGACAACAGCCGCCTTGCCAAGGTGCGGCGCACCCTGCCTTTCAATCTCGCCGGTGGGGCGGAAGATCCGGCCACCGCTGGGGGCAGCGCCGTGACAGATCTCGGCCAGCGGATGCGGCGGCTCGGATTCAGCGATCTCACGACCAAAGTTTATGCCGGCACCCGCCACGAAGGCTTGAACGAAATCAACCGCGACGTAATCATGCGGGACTTCACCGATTGGGCGGTTCGAGTCGTTCAGCAACAAGCCCCGAAACAAACATTGAATTTGGAGCCCCTTTAACAACCATGACTGAAGCTCCCCTCAAAGGCGTGCGTGTCATTGAACTCGCCCGCGTCCTCGCCGGACCATGGGCCGGGCAGATCCTGGCCGACCTCGGCGCCGATGTGATCAAGGTGGAAAATCCCGCTGGCGGCGACGAAACCCGTGGGTGGGGCCCGCCCTTCATCACCAGCCGGGAAGGCGAGAACCTCTCAGCCGCCTATTTTCATTCCTGCAATCGCGGCAAGCGCTCGATCACGGTCGACTTCACCTCTCCGGAAGGCCAGGAAACGGTGCGGGCGCTGTGCCGCACGGCGGATGTGGTTCTCGAGAACTTCAAGGTGGGTGGCCTGAAGAAGTACGACCTCGACTATGAAACATTGAGTGCCGGCAATCCGCGCCTCGTCTACTGCTCCATCACCGGTTTCGGCCAGACCGGCCCCTATGCCAGCCAGGCCGGCTATGACTTCATCATCCAGGGCATGTCGGGGCTGATGTCGGTCACCGGCGAGCCGGACCGCGAGCCGCAGAAAGTCGGCCTTGCCGTTGCCGATGTGTTCACCGGGCTTTATTCGGTCATTGCCATTCAGGCGGCGCTGGCCCATGCGGCAAAGACCGGCGAAGGCCAATGGGTGGATATGGCGCTGTTCGACGTGCAGTCCGCCGTCATGGCCAATCAGGCGATGAATTATCTTGCCACCGGCAACAGCCCCAACCGCATGGGCAACGCCCATCCCAACATCTCGCCCTACGAAGTCGTCCCCACCTCCGATGGCCATCTTATTCTTGCGGTCGGCAATGACGGGCAGTTCGCCCGTTTCTGCACCATCATGGGGCTGGACGGCCTCAGCGCCGATCCACGCTTTCTCACCAACCGGGCCCGGCTGGAAAACCGGGCCGCGCTGACCGCCATCATCCGGGCGGAGACGCAGAAGCGCACGCGCGCCGACCTGCTCGCCGCCTGCGCCCAGAACGCGGTGCCCGCCGGGCCGATCAACCGTATCGGCGAAATGTTCGACGATCCGCAGATCGTCTCCCGGCAATTGCGCCTCGACCTTGATGATGCCCATGGCAGCAGCATCCCCTCGGTGCGCACGCCGATCGTCATGTCGAAGACACCCCTCACCTACAACAGACCCTCGCCGCGCCTCGGCGAACACAGTGCAGACATTCTCCAGGAATTGAAGGACGCATCCGATGAAAACCGGCGGTGAATTGATCGTAGAAGCCCTGAAAGCCAACGGCGCGGAACGATTGTTCTGCGTCCCCGGCGAAAGTTACCTCGCCGTGCTGGACGCGCTGGTGGATGCCGACGTGGGTGTCACCGTCTGCCGGGCTGAAGGCGGGGCGGCGATGATGGCCGAAGCCTGGGGCAAACTGACCGGCAAGCCCGGCATCTGCTTCGTCACGCGCGGCCCCGGCGCAACCAACGCCTCGCCCGGCATCCACATCGCCATGCAGGATTCGACCCCGCTGATCCTGTTCATCGGCCAGGTGCAGCGCGATGCGCGCGAGCGCGAAGCCTTTCAGGAAGTGGAATACCGCCGCTTCTTTGCCGACACGGCCAAATGGGTGGCTGAAATCGACGATGCCCGCCGTATCCCGGAATTCGTCACCCGCGCCTTCTCCGTCGCCACTTCAGGCCGCCCCGGCCCCGTCGTGCTCGCCCTGCCGGAAGACATGCTGACCGACAAGGTCGAAGCGGTGGCCGCACAGGGCTGGCAGCCGGTCGAGACGGGCCCGTCGCCCGCCAGCATCGAGAGACTCGCCGACCTGCTGCAGGGCGCCAAAAAGCCGTTCATGATCCTCGGCGGCTCGCGCTGGGATGAAGCCGCAGTGCGCTCCATCACCCGCTTTGCCGAGAAATGGCATCTGCCGGTCGGCTGTTCCTTCCGCCGCCAGATGCTGTTCGATCACCTGCACCCGAATTATGCCGGCGATGTTGGCATCGGCATCAACCCGGCGCTTGCCGCCCGCGTCAGGGAAGCCGATGTCCTGCTGCTCGTCGGCGGACGTTTCGGCGAAATGCCATCCTCGGGCTATACGCTGATGGACAGCCCTTATCCCAGGCAGACACTGATTCATGTGCATCCCGATGCCGATGAGCTTGGCCGCGTCTATCGCCCTGCGCTTGCCATCAATGCCGCACCGGATGCCTTTGCCGGGGCGGTTGACCATCTGGCGCCGCCCTCGCATATCAACTGGCCCGGTGAAGCGGAGGCTGCGCACGCCGCCTATCTCACATGGTCGACCCCGCCGCAGAGCGGACCCGGCAATGTCGCCATGGGTCCGATCATGACCTACCTTGAAAGCGTACTGCCGGACGATGCGATCATGACAAATGGCGCGGGCAATTACGCCACCTGGCTGCACCGTTTCCATCGCTTCCGCCGTTTCGGCACGCAGGCCGCACCGACATCGGGCTCCATGGGCTATGGCCTGCCCGCAGCTGTCGCGGCCAAACAGCTTCATCCGGAACGGATGGTTGTCTGCTTTGCCGGTGATGGCTGCTTCCTGATGAACGGCCAGGATTTTGCGACCGCGGTCAAATATGGCTTGCCGATCATCGTGCTCGTCATCAACAACAATATCTACGGCACCATCCGCATGCATCAGGAGCGGGAGTATCCCGGACGCGTATCGGCAACGGACCTTACCAACCCCGATTTCGCCCTGCTGGCCCGCGCCTATGGCGGCCATGGGGAGACCGTGGAGGCAACGGCGGATTTCGAAGGCGCATGGCAGCGCGCCGTTCAAAGCGGCAAACCGTCGATCATCGAAATCCGGCTCGACCCCGAAGCAATCACGCCCGCGAAGACCTTGACGGATATCCGCAATAAGCGTTGATCATTCCCTGTTGAATGATTTGAGGATGGAAAGGCGGCTCTTTCGGTGTTAAGGAGCGCGCCTGACCAGACAATATGAAAGCCTGCACATTGAGCAATCCGGCAATCACAATCGTAATTCCATGCCGAAACGAGGCCGCAAACCTGGCCTTCCTTCTCGATGAAGTGGATGCAGCCATGGAAGGCCGCAGCTACGAAGTGGTGGTGGTCGATGACGGTTCCACCGATGGAACGGGCGACGCCCTGGCCGAACGCATCCGCGCCGGCAAGCCGCTGCGCCATATCCGCCACGACAAATCAGCCGGCCAGAGCGCTGCAGTCCGTTCCGGCGTTTTCGCCGCGAGGGGCGCGATCGTCGTGACGATGGATGGCGACGGCCAGAACGACCCGGCCTATCTACCCAAACTCGCCGATGCGCTGATCCAGGCGGGCCCCGCCGTGGGCATTGCCGCCGGCCAGCGCCTGAAGCGCACCGACACCAAGCTGAAGCAGATTTCGTCAAAACTCGCCAACAAGCTGCGCGGCGCCATCCTGAAGGACAACACGCGCGATTCCGGCTGCGGCTTGAAGGCGGTGCACACCCAGCTTTTCCGCGAACTGCCGTTCTTCGACGGCTGGCACCGCTACCTCCCCGCGCTGGTGATCCGCGAGGGTTACGGCGTCGTGCATGTGGATGTGGTGGACCGGGAGCGCCGCCACGGCAAATCCAATTACGGCATTCTCGACCGCGGTTTGCGCGGCATTCTCGATCTTTACGGTGTGTGGTGGCTGAGAAAGCGCCGCAAGACCGTTCCAACCATTACGGAGATCAGCCATGGCTGACGCAATTACCAATTGGCTGCACTCGGTCTTTGTCGCCCAATTCGATGCCTGGATCGTCCTCGGCTTTTTCGCACAGGGCTGTTTCACCATGCGCTTCGTCGTCCAGTGGATCGCGTCGGAAAAGGCCAAGCGCAGCGTTGTCCCGGTGACGTTCTGGTTCTTCTCGCTCTTTGGCGGCGTTCTGCTCTTTATCTACGCGATCGTACGCAAGGATCCGGTGTTCATCGCCGGACAGGGTTTGGGCCTCGTCGTCTACATCCGCAATCTGTGGCTGATCGCCAATGAGAAAAAGGCAATGACGCAGGACAGCTGAGCCAAGGCACCGCAAGGCACGATCATGACCCATTCTGACCCTGCTTCTGCGGGTACCGCAAAACTCCGCTTCAGCCACTACCTGCTGCTCATTTTCATCTGCCTTGTGTCGTTCGTGCCCGGAATCGCCGCAATTCCGCCGCTCGACCGGGATGAAGCGCGTTATATCCAGGCCACGCACCAGATGGCGGAAACCGGCGACTACGTCGACATCCGCTTTCAGGACGCCTCGCGCTACAAGAAACCCGTCGGCATCTACTGGCTCCAGAGCGCCGTGCTGAAGGTCACCGGCTATGACCAGACGGCACCGGTCTGGGTTTACCGGCTTGTCTCGGTCGGCGGTGCAACGCTGGCGGTTCTCGCCACGGCGGCACTGGGCGCATTCCTGTTCGGCCAGAGCACCGGGCTGCTCGCGGGCATGGCGCTTGCGGCCATTGTCATGCTCGGCTTCGAAGCGCGTGTGGCGAAAACCGACGCCACCCTGCTCGCCACCGTGATGTTTGCCCAGGGTGCGCTGGCATCGGTGTGGATGGCCAGCCGCAACAATAGCCCGGCAAAATGGGCGCCTGCCCTCGTCTTCTGGATCGCAACGGCCATAGGCGTTTTGATCAAAGGCCCGATCACGCCCTTCGTCAGCGTTCTCACCGCTGCCGCGCTCAGTCTCTTCTACCGCGAATGGCAATGGCTAAAACGCCTGAAGCCCCTGAGCGGCATCGCCATTCTGCTGGTCATTGTCCTGCCTTGGCTCATCCTGATCACCCTGAAGAGCGGCGGCGCCTTCTTCAACGAATCCGTCGGCAACGATCTTTTGTCCAAGGTGGGCGACGGGCAGGAAAGCCATGGCGCGCCGCCCGGCTATTTTGCCCTGATTTTCGTTGTGTTCCTCTGGCCTTTCGGGGTCATGGCGATGCGCGGCGGCCTGCAGGCGCTCAGCCGTTTCCGTACTGATCCGCGCCTCGCCTTCCTGACCGCCTGGTATATTCCCTACTGGCTGGTAACGGAGATGATCCCGACCAAGCTGCCGCACTACATCCTGCCCGCCTATCCCGCGCTGCTGCTGATGATGGCCTGGGCGGTGGACAGCGGCATTGCCAGCCAGCCCTATCGCGGGCGCTGGCAGACCTGGCTTGAACGGCTGACGCTGCTGGGTCTGGCCATTGCCACGCTGGCGCTGATGGGCGCAGGCACCGTGCTGCCCTGGGTCATGGCCCACACGCTTCCCATTCCAGGGATCATTGCCTTCTTCACCGCAGCGGCGGCCGGTATCTTTGCCAGCGGCCTGGTGCTCAGGGATAATCTGACGCGTGCCGTGCAGGCGACCGCAGCCTTTGCCGTCGCCACGCTGGCGCTGCTGACATGGGGCGTGGCTCCGGCCATCACGCCAATCTGGATGAGCCCTGCCATCAACAATGCCTTCAATGCGGCAAAACCCTGCGCGAACAGCGTGCTGGCTTCGGCTGGCTATGCCGAGCCGAGCCTGGTTTTTCTGGCGGGTACAAAGACCATCCTGACCAGTGGGGCGGGCGCGGCAAAATATCTGCTCGACAATCCCGCCTGTGCGATTTCCGCCGTCGACGAGGGAAGCCAGGCAGAATTTCTGCAAAACCTGCCGCAGGGCGAAAAATCCGTTGTCGTGGCCGGCAGTGTTTCGGGCATCAACTACAGCAAGGGCCGCAAGACAACCATAACGCTGTACAAGGCTGCGCAGTAATCCAACGATTGCGAATGTAGTTTTAAGCGCCCTGCCCCAGGCGCGGGCGGCCGATGGAATGGTATTCCAGCCCCGTGCCATCGATATCCTGCTCGCCATAGACGTTGCGCAGATCGAACAGGAGATTGCCCTTCATCAGGCTGGCGACCTTCTTCAGGTCGAGCGCGCGATAGGCATTCCATTCGGTCAGGAGCACGGTGATCCCGGCACCCTCGATGGCTTCATAGGCCGATTTGCACCAGATGACACCCGGCAGCACCGGTTCGGCAGCGGCGCGCGCTTCGGGATCATGCGCGCGCACCGTCAGGCCGGCCTTCTGCAGGGCCGGAATGATGTCGAGCGCCGGCGACTCGCGAATATCGTCGGTGTTCGGCTTGAACGCGATGCCAAGCGCCGCAACGGTCTTTGCGCCGCTCCTGGCAGCCGCCGCGATGACCCGTGCGGCCATGGAGTGCTTGCGCTGTTCGTTGACCGTGACGACCTGCTCGATCAGGGTCTGCGGCGCATTCATCTTGCGCCCGGTCGCCGCATAGGCGCGGGTATCCTTCGGGAAGCAGGAACCACCGAAGCCGGGACCGGCATGCAGGAATTTCGAGCCGATGCGGTTATCCATGCCGATGGCACGGGCCACATCCTGCACATTGCCGCCGGTCTTTTCGCACAGATCCGCAACCTCGTTGATGAAGGTGACCTTCATCGCCAGAAAGGCATTGGCGGCATATTTGATGATCTCGGCATTTTCCAGCGTGGTCACGATCATCGGCGTTTCACGCAGGTAGAGCGGCCGGTAGACGCGCTTCATCGCATTGGAACCGCGTTCGTCATGCACGCCGACCACCACGCGGTCGGGCCGCAGGAAATCCTCGACGGCCGAGCCTTCGCGCAAAAATTCGGGGTTGGACACCATGGAGAACGGCACATCCGGCCGCGCCTTGGCAATATGCGCGCGCACATCGGCATTGGTGCCGACGACGACTGTCGACTTGATCACGATCACCGCACCCGGCTTCATCGCCGCGGCGATCTCGTCGGCAGCGGCGTAGATATATTGCAGGTCGGCTTCCCCGTCACCGCGCCGCGACGGCGTGCCGACAGCGATGAAAATCACATCCGCGTCGGCGACGGTCGATGCCAGTTCCGTCGTAAAGATCAGGCGCCCGTCACGGGCATTGCGGGTCAGGAGTTCGTCCAGACCGGGTTCGTAGATCGTCACTTCCCCGGCCTGCAGGCGCTCGATAATGGCCGGATTCTTGTCGACGCAGGTGACCTGAAAACCGAATTCGGCAAAGCACACACCAGAAACCAGACCGACATAGCCAGTCCCGATCATCGCAATCTTCATCGCACTATCCCATCCGTGACGTCAATTTCGCGCAGACATGTCGCATATTCGCGCGGCGCTGCCAATTGCAGGTTCATCCCATTCAAAAACGCCAGCCGCGGGATCGCAGCCGGCGTTGCCGATGTGTCTTATCTAGAATGTTTCAACGCCGGTTCAAGCCAGTTTCGGCGGAGTGCGCTCCGGTCCGCGGCGCTCGGCCGACGCCGCCCACAGATTGATGTTCGCATCATTGGCATAAACGTCGATTTCAGCGAGTTCGGCATCGCTGAAGTCGAGATTTTCCAGAGACTTGACACAATCGATGACCTGCTGCGGCTTGCTCGCGCCGATAAGCGCAGTGGTGATCCGGCCGCGGCGCAGCACCCAGGCAAGCGCCATCTGCGCCAGTGTCTGGCCGCGCTTTGCCGCAATCGCGTTCAATGCCCGGATATTGGCAAGGTTCTGTTCGCTGAGGAAGGCCGGATTGAGCGACTTGCCCTGGGCCGCGCGGCTTTCTTCCGGCACGCCCTTGAGGTACTTGTCGGTCAGCATGCCCTGCGACAGCGGCGAGAACACGATCGAGCCGATGCCGAGTTCCTCCAGCGTATCGACAAGGCCGTCATCCTCGATCCAGCGGTTGATCATGGAGTAGCTCGGCTGGTGAATGAGGCACGGCGTGCCGAGTTCTTCCAGTATGGCGGCCGCTTCGCGGGTGCGATGCGAGTTGTAGGACGAGATGCCGACATATTGCGCGCGCCCGGAACGGACGATGTGGTCGAGCGCCATCATGGTCTCTTCGAGAGGCGTATCCGGATCGAAGCGGTGCGAATAGAAGATATCGACATAATCGAGACCAAGGCGCTTCAGGCTCTGGTCACAGCTGGCGATCATGTATTTGCGGCTGCCCCACTCGCCGTAAGGCCCGGGCCACATGCCGTAACCTGCCTTGGACGAAATGATCAGTTCGTCACGATAGCCGTGGAAATCCGTGCGCAGGATTTCGCCGAATGCTTCTTCGGCGGAACCGGGCGGCGGACCGTAATTGTTGGCAAGATCGAAATGGGTGATGCCGAGATCAAAGGCCTGGCGGCAGATGGCCTGCTTGGTCTGGTGCGGCGTGTCGTGGCCGAAATTGTGCCAGAGCCCGAGGGAAATCGCCGGAAGCTTGAGGCCGCTTTTGCCGCAGCGATTATACTTCATCGTGTCGTAACGTTTGGGGTCCGCAGTCCATTTCATGATCGATCTCTTCCCTGTCGTCTTGCCTCAGCGCCGAACCGGACGATTCCCGTTTCAGCGCGCCGGACTATGAACGAAAGTCATAGGGATGTCATGACGTGAAATACGCAAGTCGCATTGCCATATCACGTATAATACGTATAATACGTAATTCAGATTGAGGAACCTATCATGAAGCAGTTCACATTTTCGGAGGTTAACCGCCAATCAGGTGAAATTCTCGATACAGCCCTGATCGAGCCTGTCGCTCTGACCAAGCACGGCAAGGAAAAGCTCATCATCATCACGGCGGAAAAATATCACCACCTCATGGGCCAGTCGAGTGCGGTCGCCTATACGCTTGAGGATGCGCCGGATGATATTCATACCGCGCTTTTGGAAGGTCTCGACACAATACTAACCGGCGAGGACGATGCTTCAACCCGGTGACGTGCTCGAATATCATTATCTTTGGGCACGTCAGGCCGATGCGGGTGAAGAATCCGGCCGAAAAGCACGGCCTGTCTGCCTTGTCGTCAGAACAGCCACAAATCCAGCCAATCTGTTTTTGTTTCCGCTCACGTCACAAAAACCCTTGAGATCACGTGCCTCCGCCGCCATCAGCGAAATTGAATGCCGCCGCGCCGGTCTCGATTTTCCATCGTGGCTTATTCTGGACGAATACAATTATGTCGATGCAGACAAAGCCTACGACTTTGTCTCGACAACCCCACTGGGTGCTTTCAGCGAAGCCTTTCTGCGAAAGATCGCCGTTCTCATAAAACAAGCATCCGCAGAACGCCGCGCGCGGGCCGTCCTGCGGACGTAAGCATCACGCCTTGATGATCTGGTCCTTGTCGTCAAAACGGTAGGTTCGTCCGGCGTCCGGCGTCGCATAGAGCACCTGATCGACCTCGTACTGGTGTTCGCCGAAGAGGCGGACCGTCAGCGGGCCGAAATCCGTCTGCAGATAGATGATCGTGTCGGCACCCAGATGCTCGACATGGATGACCGACCCCTTCCAGCTGCCGGATGTATTGCTGACCTGGATGTGCTCCGGGCGGATACCGACGGTCTTTGCCGTGGGGTCGCCGAGCTTTGCCCCGTCGATGAGATTCATCTGCGGCGAGCCGATGAAGCCCGCGACGAACAGCGTCTGCGGCGCATTGTAGAGCTCCATCGGCGAGCCGACCTGCTCGATCCTACCCTTGTTCATGACGACGATCTTGTCGGCAAGCGTCATGGCTTCCACCTGATCGTGCGTCACGTAGATCATGGTCGCCTTCAGCTGCCGGTGCAGGCGGGCAATCTCCAGCCGCGTGTTGACGCGCAGCGCCGCATCGAGGTTCGACAAAGGCTCGTCGAACAGGAAGAGCTGCGGTTCGCGCACGATCGCACGGCCGATGGCCACGCGCTGGCGCTGGCCGCCGGACAGTTCGGCCGGACGCCGCTCCAGATAATCATCGAGCGAAAGCATGGCCGACGCGACCCTGGTGCGCTCCTTGATTTCCTCGGCGGGCTTGCCGGCCTGCTTCAGGCCAAGGCCCATATTGTCGCGCACCGACAGGTGCGGATAAAGCGCATAGGTCTGGAACACCATGGCGATGCCGCGCTTTGCCGGCGGCGTGTTGTTGACCTTTTTGCCGTCGATCAGGATTTCGCCCGAGGTCGCATCCTCAAGACCGGCGATCACGCGCAGCAAGGTCGACTTGCCACAGCCGGACGGTCCGACAAAAATCACGAACTCGCCGTCCTTGACCTCGAGATCAATGCCTTTCAGCACGTCCACCTGGCCGAAAGACTTGCGAATATTTTCTATCTTCAAAGAACCCAATGTCTTGTTCCCGTCTTCAAACTTTTAATTACAGGTCTACCGGCTTGCCGGTGCGCACGCTTTCATCCGCCGCAAGGCAGACACTGAGCGACCGCACGGCATCCTGCATGTGGCGGCCAAGGTCGATATCCTCGCGGATGGCTTTGAGAACAAAGGCCTGCTCCAGATCGCAAAGCTCCTGATGGCCGGGTTCGCCCGCCATGTTGAGGAGTTCGTCCGGCTTGGCAAAACGCCCGTCCGCACCTGTCCTGGCCGAATGCAGCCGGATGGTCGATGTCTTGGTATGCGAGTCGATATCATCCGACTTGGCGTTCTGGTCCATGACGATGGACACGCAGCCATTGGGCGACATGACATCCTTCACGAAGAAAGCCGTTTCCGAAATCATCGGACCCCAGCCCGCCTCGTACCAGCCGACGGAATTGTCATCGAACAGAACCTGCAGATGGCCGTAATTGTACATCTTCGCATCGATCTCGCCGGAAAGCCGCACGCCCATGCCGCGTACCTGAACCGGCTTGGCATCGGTGATCTGCAGCATCACATCGAGATAATGCACGCCGCAATCGACGATGGGCGACGTGGTCTGCATCAGCGCCTTGTGGGTTTCCCATGTCGGGCCGCTCGACTGCTGATTGAGGTTCATGCGGAAGACATAGGGGCCGCCAAGCTTGCGGGCTTCCTCGATCAGCCGCACCCACGACGGATGATGGCGCAGGATGTAGCCGATCACCAGTTTGCGGCCGTACTGCTTGGCTGCCGCGACCACACGCTGCGCATCGGCGACGGTTGTCGCCAGCGGCTTCTCGACAAAGACGTCGGCGCCCGCCGCCATGGCGGCAACGGCATAGTCCGCGTGACTGTCGGAATAGGTGTTGATCGAAACCAGCTCCGGCTTGAGGTCGGCCAGCGCCTGTTCGAAAGAAGGATGGATCGTATAGCCCTGCAATTCCTTGGCCAGCGGCACGACGGAGCGGTTGACCAGCCCGACAATCTCGAAGCCGGGATTGTTGTGATAGGCGAGCGCATGGCTGCGGCCCATATTGCCAAGCCCGGCAACCAGAACCCGCACGGGCTTTTGCGTATTCGCGCTCATTTGACAGCTCCAGAGGTAATGCCGCGGATCAATTGCCGCGAGAACAGGAAGTAAAGGACGAGCACCGGCAGAATGGCGAGCGTCAGCGCCGCCAGAACCGCGTTCCAGTTGGTGACGAACTGGCCGATGAACACCTGTGAACCGAGCGTCACGGTCTTGGTGGCATCGCTCGGCGCCAGGATCAGCGGGAACCACAGATCGTTCCAGATCGGGATCATGGTGAACACGGCAACCGTCGCCATGGCAGGCTTGACCAGCGGCAGCACCAGCCGGAAAAAGATCGAATATTCCGAAAGCCCGTCGATGCGGCCAGCGTTTTTCAGATCATCCGATACGGTGCGCATGAACTCGGTCAGGATGAAGACGGCAAGCGGCAGACCCTGCGCGGTGTAGACGAGGATCAGCGCGGTCAGGGTGTTGACGAGCCCCGTCGCAACCATGCCCTGCAGAATGGCCACGGTGCCGAGGCGGATCGGGATCATGATGCCGAGGGCGAGATAAAGCCCCATCAGCGAATTGCCGCGGAAGCGGTATTCCGACAGCGCAAAGGCTGCCATGGCGCCGAACAGCAGCACGAAGAAGATCGACACAGAGGTTACGATCAGGCTGTTCTGGAAATACAGGGTGAAATCGCCCTGCGTGAGCACCGAGTTGTAACCGACCAGGCTGAAGCTGGATTCATTCGGCAGGCCGAGCGGGTTGCGGAAGATCGACGCCCGGTCCTTGAACGAATTGATGATGATCAGGAACACCGGAAACAGCGCGATCAGCGTGTAGATGATCAAGGCAACGTGAACGAAACCGGAGCGGAGGGGTGATGTACGGGCTTTTGCCATGACGGGACCTTCCTAGAACTGGTATCGGCGCATGCGCCGCTGGATGGCAAAGAGATAGATGCACACACCCGTGAGGATGATCAGGAACATCACCGTGGCAATGGTCGCGCCCATGGACTTGTCGCCGATCTGCAGCTGGAAGCCGAAGAAAGTGCGGTAGAGGAGCGTTCCCAGAATATCGGTTGACCCGTCGGGGCCGGCAAGTGCGCCCTGCACCGTATAGACAAGGTCGAAAGCGTTGAAATTGCCGACAAAGGTCAGAATGGAAATGATGCCGATGGAGGGCAGGATCAGCGGCAGCTTGATCTTCCAGAACTGGCTCCAGCCGGTAATGCCGTCGCATTCCGCCGCTTCGAGAACCTCTTCGGGAATGCTCAGCATCGATGCATAGATCAGCATCGTCGGAATGCCGACATTCTGCCAGACCGAGATCAGCGATACGGTGATCAGCGCGCTGCTGGGCTTGCCGAGCCAGGGCGCAAACAGCGACTTCAGGCCGACGAGATCAAGCAGGTAGGGCGATACGCCCCAGATCGGCGAGAGGATCAGCTTCCAGATGAAACCGACGATCACGAAGGACAACAGCGTCGGCAGGAACAGCGCCGTGCGGTAAAAGGCGCCAAAGCGCAGTTTCGGCACCGAGAGCAGCGCCGCCAGCGCGACGCCGATCGGGTTCTGCACCAGCATGTGGATCAGGAAGAACACGAAATTGTTGCGCAGGGCATTCCAGAAACTTGCCGACCAGCGCGGTTCGCCGAACAGGGTCTGGAAATTGCCGAAACCGACAAACACGCTCTGACCGTCAACCACGTTGAACAGGGACAGGCGCAGGGTTTCGATCAAGGGCAGGATCATGATCGCCGTATAGACGATCACCGCCGGCAGCAGGAACACAAGGATGTGCCAGCGCCGTGCGCGTTTGTCCTGACCGCTGTCAGACTGGGAATAGTCGGCCGTGCTCATTAACTCGCAAACCCCTGCTTATTGATTGTTGGTCATGGAAAACCGGTCCACGACTGCCGTTCGTCAAACGAATGGAGCGGCAATGTCTGCCATGTCTGAGCAAGTTTTGTTTGGGCCCAAATACATCGGCCTTGGTTTCGCATAAACAAAATTTGCTCGGAATAAGCGAAATGCCGGAGCGGCGCGAACCGCCCCGGCATTCGATTGCTTACTTCGCAGGCTTGTACCAGCTGTCGAGACCGTCCTGCAGCTTCTTGGCTGCAACTTCCGGCGTATCGGTGCCGTTGATCACATTGGCCGATTCAACCCAGGTTTCGTTTTCCAGATTCGGCTTGCCGCGCGACAGGATCTGATAGGTCGAACGGATCGTCGGCTTGCACTTTTCGCGCCAGGACACGAATTCCTGCGCCAGCGGGTCCTTCATCTTGACCGGTGTCGACGACAGGCTGAAGAAGCCCGGCAGCGCGTTGGCATAGATGTCGGCGAATTCTGGCGAAGCCACCCAGCTGAGGAATTTCTTCGCCGCTTCCGGGTTCTTGCTCTTGGCATTCATCGCTGCGCCAAGATCGGCATGATCGGAGATGTAGCAGGTGTCGCCGGCCTTCTGGACCGGTGGCAGGAACGCGCCCATCTTGAACTGTGCCTGTGTGTTGAACAGCGAGATTTCCCACGAACCGGCGGGATAGATCGCAGCGCGGCCGAGCGTGAACAGGTTCTGGCTGTCCGGATAGGTCTGGGCTTCGAAACCGTCGCCGAGATAATCCTTCCACTTGGCAAGCGTCTTGTAAGGCGCAACCCAGTCGGCGTCGGTCAGCTTCTGCGTCCCCTTGATCAGCGCGGTGCGGCCTTCTTCGCCCTTCCAGTAGTTCGGGCCGATATTCTGGTAGCCCATGGTTGCGGCTTCCCAGAGGTCCTTCGTGCCCATGGCCATCGGGATGTAGGTGCCATCCTTCTTGATCTTGTCGAGGGCAGCAAAGAATTCGGCTTCCGTCGTCGGAACGGCGATGCCCAGCTTGTCGAAGGCATCCTTGTTGTAGATGAAGCCGTGAATAACCGATGCCATCGGCACGCAGAACGTGTCGGAACCGTCATCGGTGCTCCATGCCGCCTTGGCGACAGGCGAGAAGTTCTCGATGCCAGGAAGGCTCTTCAGGCTCGACAGGTTGCCGCGCTTGAACTGTTCCAGCGACTTATCGAACGGGCGGCAGGTGATGATATCACCGGCACTGCCGGCATCGAAGCGCGCACCGAGAGCAGCATCATATTCGGTCGGCGGTGTCGGCGCGAATTTGACCTTGATTCCGGGGTTCTTCGCTTCAAAGGCTGGGATGAGCTTTTCCTGCCAGATGGCAAGATCGTCGGTACGCCAGCTTTCGATTGTCAGCGTGGTATCGGCAGCGTGGGCGAAGCCGGCCGAAGCCAGAATGCTCGTTGCCATGAGCAGTGATTTTAAAGTCGTGCTTCCCATTTTAGTCTCCTGTTGCACCCTTTGAGCAGTGCCGTTAACGAGAGCCGTGGCTCCCTTTCAGTTTCGAAAGCGACGGGCGTAGCCTCTGTTGATTGCTTTCGAGAATGTGTGATGCCTGTTTTGCATCGGCTGCGCCCGCTGCGAGCAGGATCGCAGGCTTTACCGAGCCGCCGGTTGTCGCCAGATGTTGTTTCGCATCGGCGATATCGCAGGCAGCGATGGCCGACACGATGTGGGCGGCGCGCTCGCGCAGCTTCTCGTTGTCAGCAATGAGATTGACCATGTAACCGTCATGCACGTGACCGAGATGCACGGCCATCAGCGTGGACAAAAGATTGAGCGCGATTTTCTGCGCGGTCCCTGCCCCCATGCGCGTCGATCCGGCCACAATTTCCGGCGGCGTTTCCAGGGCGATCGCCACATCGGCATGGGTGAACAGCGGTACAGCCGGATTGTTGGCGATGGCAATGATCTTCAGCCCGCGCCGCTTGGCTTCATCAATGGCGGCCAGCGCATAGGGCGTGGTGCCGCTGGCAGAGATTGAAATCAGGCAATCGCCCTGACCAAGACCGGCCCCGGCGATATCGCGGGCGGCCTGCTCCGCATCATCCTCATAACCGCCGGCAAGGCGGACAAGGCTTTCGACACCGCCCGCCAGAAGGATCACGACGCGGTCCGGCGCGATGCCATAAGTGCCGGGCAGTTCGAGTGCATCGGCCAGTGCCATCAGGCCGGAGCTGCCGGCGGCGGCATAGGCAATGCGCCCGCCCGCGGCCAGAGTTCCAGCAGCAAGCAGCGCCGCCTCGGCGATGGAATCAACCGCATGCGCCACCGAAGCCGCCGCCTCGATCTGCGCCTCGTGCAGCAAACGCAAAACATCGGCTGGCGATCGCTCGTCCAGTCCGGAAGCCTTGTCGTTGCGTTGCTCGGTACGGGTTACCACCACTCGCCTCTCCTCGTTGTGATAATTAATGCCAAAAAAATACCACTTGTCCAGAGGTTCTTAAAAAAATCATGTACTGTTTTTCGTATAATCAAAATTATGCAATAAAATCAACGTGTTTAATAAAAGTCGAAAAAACATGGAATTAACGCTTGGCTATTGGTATTTTATTGGTATTCTATTTTTTGGAGGGCAACGAGTGTGAGATATCTCCTGGGAATTGATGGTGGTGGAACAGGCTGCAGAGCGGCCGTGGCCGATATGACCGGCCGGGTTCTGGGCACCGGCAAAAGCGGTTCGGCCAATATCATGACCGACATGGAGAACGCGCGCCTGAATATTCTCGGTGCCGCCAACGCAGCCTTTGCCGATGCCGGGATCGATGCATCGGCGATTCCCGCGGCTGCAGCGGTCCTCGGGCTCGCAGGCGCCATGGTCGGCGGCAATGGCGAGAAGCTGCGGGCCACCCTGCCCTTTCAGCAGTCTCTGGTGACATCCGATGGCACGATCGCCCTTCAGGGCGCGCTCGGTGATACCGACGGAACCGTTGTTATCATCGGTACAGGCACCCTGTTCGTCACGCGCCAAGGCGATGACATCCGCTTTGCCGGCGGCTGGGGCTTCAAGGTCGGAGACCTCGGCGGCGGCGCGCGTATCGGCCGCGATCTCCTGGAAGAGGCCCTGCTGGCCCATGACCGGTTTCACCCGTCATCACCCCTGACCGACGCCGTCCTCCACCGTTTTGAAAACAATCCGCACCGGATCGTCGAATTTGCCCACGCGGCGCGGCCCAGCGATTTCGGCACGCTGACCCCACTGGTGTTTGAGTATGCCGCGCAGGACGACGCCGTGGCGCTGGCGATTGTGAACAGGGCCGCTGCGCAGATTGAAGAGGGGCTCGATGCCATCATGCCGCCCGGACAGGAACGGCTGTCATTGATCGGCGGGCTGGGAGCGCTGTTTGAACAGCGTCTTTCGCCGCGACACCGGGCAAAACTACAGAAACCCCTGCATGACGCGCTGACGGGTGCCGTACAACTGGCGGTGAAAAACTTCGCGCCGGTGCGCAAGGAGGCCGTGCATGGCTGATGGTTTGATCGATATCCTGCCCTCCCTGAATGACGGCTCTGCCAGCGGCGGCCCGCTCTACGTCAAGCTGCAGCGGCTGATCGAAACGGCTGTCCGCGACGGCATGCTGCAGCCGGGCGACGCCCTGCCGCCCGAACGGGAACTTGCCACCATCGCCGATATTTCCCGCGTTACCGTGCGCAAGGCGGTTCAGGGCCTGGTCACCACCGGCCTGCTGGTGCAGCGGCACGGGTCCGGCACCTTTGTCGCGCCCCGCTCGGAACGGGTCGAGCAGTCACTGTCGCACCTCACCTCGTTCACCGAGGACATGGCGCGGCGCGGCATGATCGTGCGTTCCACATGGCTCGATCGCGGCATCTATCCGCCCTCGCCGGAAGAAATGGTCACGCTCGGTCTGTCCTCCGGCGAAAAAGTCGCCCGCATCAGCCGTTTGCGCGTTGCCAATGACACGCCCATGGCGATTGAACGCGCCGCCCTGTCCATTCAGGTCCTGCCCAATCCGGAACTGGTCACGCTGTCGCTCTATGCGGTGCTGGCGGAAGGCGGCAACCGCCCGGCCCGCGCCATTCAGCGCATTTCGGCGGCGATCCTGAAGGAGGCCGACGCCAAATTGCTTGAGGTGCCCGCGGGTTCGGCGAGCCTCAACATCGAACGCATATCCTATCTCGAATCGGGAAAAGTGATCGAATTTACCCGGTCGATCTATCGGGCGGATGCCTATGAATTCGTCGCGGAGCTGAAGCTCGGCGACTCCTCGGAAATTTCAGGAGCAGTACTTTGACCACCAACGGAACTCTCATGCGCGAAGAAATTCGCTCCATCCCGGACGTAACCGCGCGGTTTCTCGATGCCTCCCGCGATACGCTGGCCAATGCCGGAGCAAGACTGCGCGAGAAGAACCCGCCGTTCCTGGCTTCCATTGCCCGCGGATCATCGGACCATGTGACAGCCTATCTGAAATATGCAACGGAACTGACCGCTGGCATTCCCGTCGCCTCGCTCGGACCGTCGGTTGCCTCGATCTATGGCATCACCCTGAAACTCGAGAGCGCCGCAACGCTTTCCATTTCCCAGTCCGGCAAGAGCCCCGACATTGTCAGCATGACCAAGGCGGCACGCGAAAGCGGCGCGCTGACACTGGCCATCACCAATGAAATCAATTCCGACCTCGCCTATGCCAGCGATCTCGCCATCGACATCCTGGCCGGGCAGGAACGCAGCGTCGCCGCCACCAAGACCTTTGTCAGCTCGGCGGTCGCCGGGCTCGCCATGATTGGCCACTGGACGCAGAACAAAGAACTGCTTGCTGCCATCGATGAACTGCCCAAGGCTCTTGCCGCGGCCATCCGCTGCGACTGGTCGCCGTTCGGCGCCGCCATGAAGGGCGAAAACTCGCTCTTCGTGCTCGGGCGCGGGCCATCGCTTGCCATCGCCAACGAAGTGGCGCTGAAATTCAAGGAAACCAGCGCCATGCATGCGGAATCCTACAGCGCCGCCGAAGTCATGCACGGGCCCAAGGCCATCGTCGGCAAGGATTTCCCCGTACTGGTGCTTGCAGCGCGCGATGCGGCTGAAGAGTCGATCGTTCAGGCAGCCGATCGCCTGGCCGAACAGGAAGCCGCCGTCTTCCTGACATCGGCAAAGCCGTCGAAAGCAACAGCGCTGCCGTTCATCGCGACGTCGCACCCATTGACGGACCCGCTGACCTTGCTGGTATCATTCTACGCTTTCGTGGAAGATTTTGCCCGCAGCCGCGGATTGAATCCGGACGAGCCACCGCATTTGAGAAAAGTGACTGAAACAATATGAGCACTGTCTATGCACTGACCGGCGCCGACATTTTTGACGGCGAAACCTGGCATGCCGGTTCGGCAATTCTCGTCGATGCGGGCGTTATCACCGGTATCGTTGCCCAGGCGGACATCCCTGCGGATGTTCGCCGTGTCGCGCTCAACGGCGGCAAGCTCGTCCCCGGTTTCATCGACGTACAGGTGAATGGCGGCGGCGGCGTTCTTCTGAATGACGGCCCGAGTGTCGAGGCAATCAGGACCATCTGCCAGGCGCATTTCGCCTTCGGCACGACGGCCCTCCTGCCGACCCTGATCACCGACACCCCTGCCATCACCAATGCGGCGATTGCCGCCGGCAAGGCGGCGGCGCTGGAGAAAGTCACCGGATTTATCGGCCTGCATCTCGAAGGGCCGCACCTTTCCGTCACGCACAAGGGCACGCATGACCCGGCGCTCATCCGTCCAATGGAGGACAGCGATCTCGTGGCGATCGTCGACGCCGTGCAGGAACTGCCGGTACTGCTGACCACCGTTGCCCCGGAGACCGTTCCGGTCGACAAGATCAAGGCCATGGCCGATGCGGGCGTCATCGTCAGTATCGGCCACAGCGGCGCCTCCTATGAGATGGCTGTCGCCGCCAAGGATGCCGGCGCCTCCATGGCGACCCATCTCTTCAATGCCATGAGCCAGCTCGGCCACCGTAGTCCCGGGGTTGTCGGCGCTGTTCTTGAAACCGGCGACCTGTCCGCCGGACTGATCGCCGATGGTTTCCACGTCAGCAAGGCGTCCATGGCGATTGCCCTGCGCGCCAAGCAGGGTCCGGCCAAAATTTTCCTGGTGACCGACGCCATGTCGACCATCGGCACGGATATCACCAGCTTCACGCTGAACGGCCGGACCATCCGGCGGCATGGCGGCCGCCTGACGCTTGAAGACGGCACGCTGGCGGGAGCCGATCTCGATATGATTTCGGCAGTCCGCTTCGTGCATCGCGAGCTTGGGCTTGACCTCGAGGAAGCCTTGCGGATGGCCTCGCTCTATCCCGCCGAGAGCATCCGCATCGATCATCGCTACGGGCGCATTGGCAGCGGATATGTCGCCAATATCGTGCATCTCGATGATGCGCTCGACGTCGATCACGTCTGGATCGACGGCGATCTGCATTACGCCCGAAACCCGAGTTGACGGCCTTCTCCGATTGACGATACTGCCCTTTTGGGACAATCGGAGAAATAAAATGGCTGGGGATGCGCTTGTCGTCATCGATGTGCAGAACGATTTTTGCCCGGGTGGCACATTGGCCGTGGACGGCGGCAACGAAATCGTCCCGATCATCAACAAGCTGATCATCCGGTTCGATCACGTCATTCTGACACAGGACTGGCATTCCGCCGGTCATTCGAGCTTCGCCTCGTCCCATCCCGGCAAGGCGCCTTTCGACACGGCGAAAATGCCCTATGGCGACCAGACGCTGTGGCCGGATCATTGCATCCAGGGTACGCCCGGTGCCGATTTCCATGCGGACCTGCAGTGGACCAAGGCCGAACTGATCATCCGCAAGGGTTTCCGCCCCCATATCGACAGCTACTCGGCGTTCTTCGAAAACGACCGCAAGACCCCGACCGGCCTTGCCGGTTACCTGCGCGAGCGCGGCATCACCAATGTGACCTTTGTCGGTCTGGCGACAGATTATTGCGTCGCCTATTCCGCGCTGGATGCGGTGGCGCACGGTTTTGCCGCCGACGTGCTGCTCGATGCCTGCCGCGCCATCGACATGGGCGGATCTCTGGCCGCCATGGTCGCGAACATGCGCAAGGCCGGTGTCACCCTGATCTGACGGATGCAAAAGTGAACAGCTGCGCATTTTTCCACAGGCGTTAACCCAGACATTCGACCAAAGTCATAAAACTGTTGTTTCTCTGTCACATAATGAGGATAGTGCCCATAAGCGCATCCAATAAGCGTGTTCCTAACGACGCCTCATTATGGGAGACATACATGACATTTCGCGGCACTTCGCTCAGCCTCGCGCTCGGACTCGTCCTCGCGTCGTCCACCTCATCCTTTGCCGTCACCGAAATCAGCTGGTGGCATGCCATGACCGGGGCCAACAACGAGGTTGTTGAAACCCTGTCCAAGGAATTCAATGAAAGCCAGAGCGACTACAAGGTCGTTCCCGTGTTCAAAGGCACCTATCCGGAAACGCTGAACGCCGGCATCGCCGCGTTCCGCGCCAAGCAGGCACCGCACATCATGCAGGTGTTCGATGCCGGAACGGGCGTCATGATGGGCGCCGAAGGCGCGATCAAGCCGGTGGCCGACATCCTGTCGATGGGCGGCGCAAAGTTCGACAAGAGCCTCTATCTGCCGGGCATTGTCGCCTATTATTCCAAGCCGGATGGCACGATGCTGTCCTTCCCCTACAACAGCTCCTCGCCGATCCTTTACTACAACAAGGATATCTTCAAGAAGGCTGGGCTCGATGAAAACAACCCGCCAAAGACCTGGCCGGAAGTCTGGGAAGCCGCCAAGAAGATCAAGACCAGCGGCGCAGCAAAATGCGGCTACACCTCGACATGGCTGACATGGATCCACACGGAAAACTTTGCCGCCTGGAACAATATCTCCTACGGCACCAATGAAAACGGCATTGCCGGAACCGATGTCGAGCTGAAGATCAACGCGCCGCTTTATGTCAAGCATTTCCAGGAACTGGCTGATCTCGCCAAGGATGGCACCTTCCGTTACGGCGGGCGCACCTCCGAAGCCAAGCCGCTGTTCCTGTCGGGCGAATGCGGTATCTTCACCGAATCCTCCGGCGGTCTGGGCGATGTGGTCAAGTCGGGCATGAACTACGGCACCGGCCAGCTTCCCTATGATCCCGACGCCAAGGGCGCGCCGCAGAACACGACACCGGGGGGCGCCAGCCTCTGGGTGTTCGCCGGCAAGTCCGACGCGGAATATAAGGGCGTTGCCGCCTTCTTCACCTTCCTGTCGCGCACCGACATCCAGGCCCGCCTGCATCAGGTATCCGGTTATCTGCCGGTGACCCTTGCTGCCTATGAGGACACCAAGAAGTCCGGCTTCTACGACAAGAACCCTGCCCGCGAGATTCCGATCAAGCAGATGATGGGCAAGGCTCCGACGGAAAACTCCAAGGGCGTGCGCCTGCCGAACCTGCCGCAGGTGCGTGATATCGAGAACGAAGAGTTCGAGAACATGCTCTCCGGCAAGCAGACGGCCCAGCAAGCCCTCGACAATGCCGTCAAGCGCGGCAATGCAGCCATCAAACAGGCAAACGGCCAGTAAGAGCCGGTTCATGAACGCCCTGTCCGCATTCCTTGCGGGCGGGGCTCTTTTCAAGAGGGGCAATCATGGCATCGTCAACGCGCGTCACTTTTCCGAACAAGGTCCTGCCCTACCTGCTGCTGGCACCGCAGCTTGCCATTACGATTGTCTTTTTCTACTGGCCCGCATCCCAGGCGATCCGCCAGTCGGTGCTGCGCGAGGATCCGTTCGGCCTGTCGACCCAGTTCGTCGGCCTCGGCAATTTCAAGCGCATCCTGAGCGATCCCAACTACCTGAACTCGCTGCAGGTCACGATTGTCTTCTCCATTGCAACGGCAGTCATCGCCATGGGCTTCGCGCTGCTGTTTGCCGTCATGGCCGACAAGGTCATCCGCGGCAAAGGCGTCTACCGCACGCTGATGATCTGGCCCTACGCCGTGGCCCCGGCCATTGCCGGCATGCTCTGGCTGTTCCTGTTCAATCCCTCGATGGGCACCTTCGCCTATATGATCCGCTCCGCCGGCTACAATTGGGACCCGCTGCTCAACAGCAACCAGGCCATGCTGCTGGTGGTTGCAGCCGCCGCATGGAAGCAGATCAGCTACAATTTCCTGTTCTTCGTTGCCGGACTGCAGTCCATTCCCAAATCACTGATTGAAGCAGCGGCCATTGACGGCGCCGGCGAAACCAAGCGCTTCTGGACCATCATTTTCCCGCTGCTTGCCCCGACCACGTTCTTCCTACTGGTCGTCAACACCGTCTACGCCTTCTTCGACACGTTCGGCATCATTCATGCCGTCACCGGCGGCGGCCCCGGCAAGGCGACGGAAACATTGGTCTACAAGGTCTACAATGACGGTTTCGTCAACCTGATCCTCGGCGACTCCGCCGCGCAATCCGTGGTCCTCATGGTCATCGTCATCGGCTTGACGGCGATCCAGTTCCGTTATGTCGAACGCAAAGTCCATTACGGCTGAGGAGCGCAGAGATGATCCAGAACAATCCCATCGGCCGTCTCGTCGCCCACATCATCCTGATTGTCGGCATCCTGATCGTGGCCTTCCCGATCTACTACGCCTTCGTCGCCTCGACTCAGTCGCTGCAGGACATCATGCGGCCGCCGCTATCGCTGCTGCCCGGCGGACATTTCTGGGAAAATTATACAACGGCACTTTTCGGCGGCATCGGCCGTATCGGCGGCGTGAGTGTCGGCCGCCTGCTCATCAACAGCACGATCATGGCGCTGGCGATTGCCGTCGGCAAGATCATCATTTCGATCCTCTCGGCCTATGCCATCGTGTTCTTCCGCTTTCCCGGCCGCATGGTCTTCTTCTGGCTGATCTTCATCACCCTGATGCTGCCGGTCGAAGTGCGCATCCTGCCGACCTACAAGGTCATGGTCGACCTCGGCCTCATCGATACCTATACCGGCCTGACGGTTCCGCTGATGGCGTCGGCCACAGCAACGCTCTTGTTCCGGCAGTTCTTCATGACCATACCCGGCGAACTGGTGGAAGCGGCCCGCGTCGACGGTGCGGGCCCCTGGCGCTTTTTCAAGGACATCCTCCTGCCCCTGTCCAAAACCAACATCGCAGCGCTGTTCGTCATCCTCTTCATTTACGGCTGGACCCAGTATCTCTGGCCGCTGCTGATGACAAACCGCAACGACATGACGACCATTGTCATCGGTCTGCGCAAAATGATTTCCTTCGCCGATGCCGACACCGAATGGCATCTGGTGATGGTGACCTGCATTCTGGCCATCCTTCCCCCGATCCTCGTCGTTGTGCTGATGCAACGCTGGTTCGTGCGCGGCCTGGTCGAAACGGAGAAATGATCCCATATGGCAAGTGTTGAACTTACAAATGTCCGCAAGGTCTATGCCGGGGGTGTCGAGGCGGTCAAAGGCGTCGACATCGACATCAAGGACGGCGCCTTGTGCGTGCTTGTCGGCCCGTCGGGCTGCGGCAAGTCCACCTTGCTGCGCATGATCGCGGGACTGGAATCCATCACCGGCGGCACCGTTGAGATCGACGACAAGGTGGTCAACGATCTCGGCCCTGCCGAGCGCGACATCGCCATGGTCTTCCAGAACTATGCGCTCTATCCGCACATGAAGGTCTATGACAACATGGCCTACGGCCTGCGCAACCGCGGCATGCCGAAGGATCAGATTGACAAGCGTGTGCGCGAGGCCGCGGCAACGCTGGAGCTGACGCATCTGCTCGAACGCCGCCCGCGCGAGCTTTCAGGCGGCCAGCGTCAGCGCGTCGCCATGGGCCGCGCCATCGTGCGCAACCCGAAAGTGTTCCTCTTCGACGAGCCGCTGTCCAACCTTGACGCCAAGCTGCGCGGCCAGATGCGGGTGGAAATCAAGAACCTGCAGCGCCAGCTCGGCGTGACCAGCGTTTACGTCACCCACGACCAGCTGGAGGCCATGACGCTCGCCGATATTCTCGTGGTGATGAATGCCGGTGCAGTCGAGCAGATCGGTGCGCCGCTCGATATCTATGAAAAACCCGCCAGCACGTTCGTTGCCAGCTTCATCGGCGCCCCGCCCATGAACCTCATTCCGGTCACGGCGGATGAATCCGGATTGATCCTGAAAGACGGCACGCGGATCGGTGCTCAAGGTATCGTCGTATCCGATAAAGACGCGATCATCGGGTTCCGTCCGGAAGATCTGGAGGTTGCCACAGGAACGGAAAGCCACATTGGCGGCCTGCTGCTCGACCTGAAAGTGCTCGGTGTCGAGCCGGTCGGCGCGGAAAGCTATGTCTATGGCATCATCGGCGGGGAGCGGGTTGTCGTGCGGGTTGCCGGCCGCTCCGTATCCCAGCCCGACGATCATCTCAGGGTGATCATCCCCAAGGAAAAGCTGCATCTTTTCGGCGGCAACGGCAAACGTATCTAAAAACATTCAAAGCATACCACGCCCCTCCACCCACCGGTGAAGGGGCGTGAAAGTGTCGATTACCAGGCTGGAACAGCCGCACCCTTGTACTTGTCGAGGATGAACTGCTTGACCGGATCGGAATGGTAGGATTCGATCAGCGTCTTGACCCAGGGCTTGTCCTTGTCGGCCTTGCGCACGGCGATCAGGTTGACGTAAGGCGCCTTTTCACCTTCCTTCAGGATCGGGTCCTTCATCGGATCAAGACCGGCCTCAAGCGCGTAATTGGTGTTGATGGCAGCGGCATCCACATCGTCGATGGAACGCGGCAGCTGGGCGGCGTCAAGCTCAACGAACTTGAAGCTCTTCTTGTTTTCGACGATGTCCGCGAGCGTTACCTTGAGGCCTGAACCTTCCTTCAGCTTGATCACGCCCTTGTCGGCAAGGATCAGCAGCGCACGGCCGCCATTGGTCGGATCGTTCGGAATGGCAATCGTGGCGCCGTCGGCCAGCCCATCGAAGCTCTTCACCTTCTTCGAATAAACGCCCATCGGGAAATTCACGGTGTTGGCGACATCAACGAGATCGAATTTGCGGTCGGCGATCTGGTTGTCGAGATAGGGCTTGTGCTGGAACGAGTTGGCGTCAAGCTCGCCATCGTTCAGCGCCTGGTTCGGCACGACATAGTCGGAAAATTCAAAAATCTCGATATCGAGGCCCTTCGGCTTGGCGATTTCCTTGACCTTTTCCATGATCTGGGCGTGTTCGCCCGGCGTCACGCCGATCTTGATCGTTTCGGCCAGAGCGCTTGTCGCGCTCAGGATGGCCGCCAGCGCGGCGGTGGCGAGGATTTTCTTCAGCATAGTAGTCTCCTGTTTTACCTTGAACTGTTCTCAGCGGGGACGGATGCGCTTATCGAACTGCCGTGCCAGCCGGTCACCGGCGCTCTGGACGAGTTGAACGAGCACGATGAGCACCAGAACCACGATGGCCATCACATCCGGCATGAAGCGCTGATAGCCATAGCGGATGCCGAGATCGCCAAGCCCGCCGCCGCCGACGGCACCGACCATGGCGGAATAGCCGATCAGGCTGACAATCGTGAGCGTCAGGGCCGACGTGATGCCGGGACGCGCTTCCGCCAGCAGAACCTTGAACACGATCTGGGCGGGACTTGCGCCCATCGCGCGGGCAGCCTCGGTCAATCCCGGATCGACCTCGCGGATTGCCGATTCAACCAGACGTGCGATGAAGGGAATGGTTGCAATGGTCAGCGGCACAATCGCGGCGGTGGTCCCGATCGAGGTTCCGGCAATCATGCGTGTAAAGGGAATGATGGCGACGACCAGAATGATGAAGGGCGTCGAGCGGGCCGCGTTGACGACAAGGCCGAGCACCTTGTTGACCGACGGGGCGGCAAAAAGCTCGCCGCGCCCGCTGGTCGCCAGAAAAACACCGAGTGGAATGCCGAACAGCGAACCGATCAGGCCCGCCACGGCGACCATATACAACGTCTGGCCCGTGGATTTCACCAGCAGTGCAAAAATATCAGCGGACATAGCCGACAACCTCCGATGACAGGCCGTGATCGGCAAGAAAGCTTCGGGCGTGGATTATCTTCGCTTCATCGGCAAGCAAGGACACAACCAGCATGCCGAAGGGACGCCCGGCAATCTCGTCGACCGCACCGGCCATAATGTTGACCTCGATGCCGAGATCGCTGCCGAGCCGCGCCAGCATGGGCTCCGTCGCATTCTCGCCCTTGAAGATGATGCGCAGGATCGTCCGCAGGCCCGGTTCCGGTTTCTCCACCATCTGCCGTGTGAGGAACTCCGGCAAATGCAGGCCCGCCAGTCCGCCGAGGAGCGAGCGGGTGGTCGCATGGGTATGCCCGGTGAACACGTCGAAGGTGGGACCCTGTTCGACGATGCGCCCGCCATCGATAACCGCCACGTGATCGGCGATGGTCTTGATCACTTCCATCTCATGGGTGATCAGGAGAACCGTAAGGCCAAGTTCCTTGTTGATGGTCTTGAGCAGGGCAAGGATCGAGCGTGTTGTTTCCGGGTCGAGTGCCGATGTCGCTTCATCCGACAAAAGCAGTTTCGGTTCCGTTGCCAGAGCCCGCGCGATGCCGATGCGCTGTTTCTGCCCACCTGATAATTCCGAGGGATAGCGATCGCGCTTGTCCGATAGCCCGACAAGATCAAGCAGCGGTGTCACGCGCTTTCCAATGGTCTGTCTGTCGATACCCGCAATCTCCAGCGGCAGAGCGATATTGTCGAATGCTGTTCGCGAAGACAGAAGATTGAAATGCTGGAAGATCATGCCGATGGAGCGGCGCACATCGCGCAGCTTCTTTTCATCGAGCCCGGCAATATTCACCCCATCAACAACGACGCGGCCGCTCGTCGGCTTTTCCAGTCCGTTGACCAGGCGGATCAGGGTGGACTTGCCCGCACCGGACCGGCCGATAATGCCAGTGACGGAACCGCGCGGGACAATCAGATCGACGCCATCGAGCGCAGCAACCTCCGCGCTGGTGCGTCCTGCGGCAAAACGCTTGGAAACGCCTTCAAACGCCACCATCGGGTCAGCTGCCTTGGCCAATCCGTCGCCCGCAGCCGCTCCCGCCGCTTCTCCTGTCTTTCGTGTCACAACCGTCATAACCATTTGCGCCGCCCGTGCAGCCGCCCTGTTGTCTGTTTGCGACCGTCTATACCGATCTGGTCGACTTTTCGATAGGGCTTACGGGCAAGCATGAACATTTTCGATGGTGGAAATCTTGGGTTCATCGGCCGGCAGCCGAAACTATTCGTCAAGATCACGCCAAGCGCATTCGACTATAGTTGCAAATTCCTATTTAAAACAACCACTTACCTCAAATGATTCAACTCTGCATTTCTAGCGGTGCTCTGTGAAAACGGGCAATGAATTGAACAGGCGTTTCACACGCGATCCATTTGAGGGCGAAGCAGCAAGCACCGAGCCAGCCGGTGCATCGGGGAGATGGGCCTCCCCGACCACGGCAATGGCCTTGCTCTCAAAACTGGAGGTGATCTATGCGGAAATTACCGTTTAGCATCACGCTAGTCGTGAAAAGAACCCGGACCGGCTGGCAGCTGATAGTCCGGATTCAATTCTCGAACTAGACCATGAGAGGTGGGCGAAAGCCCGCCTCTCACTCCAGAACTTACAACATTTAATCGATGATTCCAACCAACCCTGGGTTTCAGGCAGCGAGTGCAAGTTTCGATGCGTTCAGGCCGCGCTCCAGATCATCGGGAAACTCTGCTTTCACGGGCCGATGGCCACAACCATTCTTCGGAGAGAGCGCAAGGATCATTCAAAAATAGTTCTAAATCCCCATCGAAAACAACCGCTTACCTCAAATGATTCAACTCTGCATTTCTGGCAATGCTTTGTGAAAACGGGCAATGAATTGAACAGGCGTTTCACACGCGATCCATTTGAGGGCGAAGCAGATACACCGAGCCAGCCGGTGCATCGGGAAGACGGGCCTCCCGACCACAGCAATGGCCTTGCTCTCAAAACTGGAGGTGATCTATGCGGAAATTACCGTTTAGCATCACGCTAGAGGTGAAAAGAACCCGGACCGGCTGGATGCTGATAGTCCGGGTTCGATTTACACTCTAGAAGCGAGGGGTGGGTGAAAGCCCATCCCTCACTCCAGAACATTACAATATCCTGTCCGTAATTCCAACCAACCAGAGGTTTCAAGCGGCGAGTGCAAGTTTCGATGCGTTCAGGCCGCGCTCCAGATCATTAAGGATATCATCGATATGTTCGATGCCGACCGAGAGCCGGATATAGCCTTCGGAAACGCCGCTCGCATGCTGTTCGTCCGGTGAAAGCTGGGAATGTGTTGTCGTTGCCGGGTGGATGGCGAGGCTGCGGACATCACCGATGTTGGCCACATGATAGAAGAGTTCGAGCGCTTCGATGAATTTGCGTCCTGCCTGCAGACCGCCTTTAAGCTCAAAACCGACCAGACCGCCGAAACTGCCCGAAAGATACTTTTCCGCCCGTTCACGATCAAGACCGCTCTGCTGCGATGGATGGATGACCTTGGCGATCTCCGGCCGCTTGGCCAGGAACTCGGCAACCTTCTGCGCATTCTCGACATGACGCTCAAGGCGCAGCGACAGCGTCTCGATGCCTTGAATGGTCTGGAAGGCATTGAAGGGCGACAGCGCCGCACCAAGGTCGCGCAGCAGCGTGACGCGCGCCTTGATGATATAGGCGACGGGTCCGATAGGTTTCACCGCTTCGGTCCAGACCGCGCCGTGATAGCTGGGATCGGGTGTGTTCAGCGCTGGCTGGCGCTGCGGGAATTTCTCCCAGTCAAACTGGCCGCCATCAACGATGATGCCGCCGATGGAGGTGCCGTGGCCGCCGAGATATTTGGTGGTCGAGTAGACGACAATGGCAGCGCCGTGCTGCAAGGGACGCGCGATCAGGGGCGCCGCCGTGTTGTCGACGATCAGCGGAATGCCGTATTCGCGCCCGATGGCAGCCACTTCGGCAATGGGAAACACGGTGAGTTTCGGATTGGGCAGCGTTTCCGCGTAATAGGCGCGGGTCCGCTCATCCGTGGCCCGGCGAAACGCTTCGGGGTCCCGGGGGTCGACAAACCGCACCTCGATGCCCTGATCCTTCAGCGTATTGGCGAAGAGGTTCCATGTGCCGCCATAGAGATCGGTGGAACTGACGATATTGTCGCCGGCCCGCGCAAGATTCTGGATGGCAAGGGCTGACGCCGCCTGCCCCGACGACACCGCGAGCGCAGCAATACCGCCATCGAGCGCGGCAACACGCTTCTCCAGGACATCGGTGGTCGGGTTGCCAATACGCGTGTAGATATTGCCGAGTTCCTTCAACGCGAAGAGATTGGCGGCGTGTTCCGTATCGCGGAACTGGTAGGAGGTGGTCTGGTAGATTGGCACAGCCACGGCGCCGGTTGCGGGATCCGCCCGCCAGCCGGCATGCAGGGCGATGGTCTCGGGATGCAAATGGACTGCCATGGTTTTCGTCCTCGTGTTGGTGCGAAATGATCACCCGGAACACTAGGAGAAGTTGCAAAGAGGGAATACGCAGGCCGTTGCTTATTTCAGCGCATTCGGGAAATCCCATGCTAAAAGCGCTGCGCAACGCCCCACTTTATGCCACTCAGGCAGCGATGGGGCCGGGTACGGAGAATTCCATTCCCGGCTCCACGGTATTGACCCGTCGGGCTCAGGCAGCCCGATAGCGTTCCAGCCAATGGGCGTACGGTGAAGGCAGAACCCAGGCCGCCTTCTCGACGCCCAGTTCCTTGGCGGCGCGGAACGGCCAGTGCGGATCGGTCAGCAGCGGACGGGCCAGCATGACAAGATCGACCTTTCCATCGCGGATAAGACCATCCGCCTCCTGCGGGGTGCTGATGTACCAGGACGTCGAGGCTGGCAGGCCGGTTTCGCGGCGGACACGTTCCGCAACAGGCCCAAGGAAAGCCGGACCCCATGGAATACTGGTCTTGCCGAGAGAAAAGCCCATGCTGACATCGATGAAGTCAAGCCCATTGGCCTTCAGCAATTTGACAAGTTCTATGGCCTCGCTGAGAGTTTTTTCGTCCTGCCCGTCATACTCAATGACACCGAGGCGCGCGGTCAGCGGCAGGTTGTCCGGCCAGACGGCCCGCACGGCCTGAACCGTTTCGATGAGGAACCGGCTGCGGTTCTCAAAACTGCCGCCATATTCGTCGGTACGCTTGTTGGAATGCCCGGACAGAAAACTCTGGGCGAGATAGCCATGGGCAAAATGCAGTTCGAGCCATTCGAACCCGACCGAGAGCGCTCGCTTGGCGCTGTCGACAAAGGCCTGCTTTACCCGCTCGATATCGGTCTTGGTCATTTCACGCGGAACCTTCGACAGCCCGCCGCCATAGGCAATAGCCGAAGGGGCAATAGTTTCCCAGCCGCGCGGATCATCGTCCGCAATATGGTCATCGCCTTCCCACGGCCGGTTCGCGCTGGCCTTGCGCCCGGCATGGGCAATCTGGATGCCCGGAACGGCGCCGGCATTCTTGATGGTTTGAACCGCCGGTGCGAATGCCCTGGCCTGTTCATCATTCCACAGTCCTGCGCAACCCGGAGTAATCCGGCCTTCCGGCGACACAGCGGTGGCCTCGACAATCACCAGTCCGGAACCGCCGCGCGCCAATCCGCCAAGATGAACGTGATGCCAGTCATTGATCACGCCGTCATTTGCCGAATACTGGCACATGGGGGAAACGGCGATTCGGTTGCGCAATGTCACATCCTTCAAGGTGAAGGGGTCGAATAGAGAGGCCATATGTTTACTCCAAGATGGGGTGCCGCAGACATTCGGGTCCGCTTTCATTTCGATAGTTCGATATTATTCGAACAATAGCAATACACAAAATTTTGTGCTAGGATATGTGCATGAGAGAATATCGCCATCCCCAGATCACCGAAGTGCAGCTTGAGTCCGTGCTCTATGCACTGAGCGACCCCATCCGTCTGTCGATTGTCCGGCAACTGGCCCGCGAGGGCGAGGCAACCTGTGCCGCGCTTGAGAACGGGCGCCCGAAATCCAGCATGTCGCATCATTTCCGCGTGCTGCGGGAAGCCGGGATCATCAAGACACGCAACGACGGCACCTCGCGGATCAACGAATTGCGCGGCCATGAACTGGCCGAGGTTTTTCCGGGCCTGCTGCCGGCAATTCTCGCTGTCCGGAGCTAGAACAACGCGGCAGAATGGACCTCTTGAATGATCCGCCACGCAGCTGGCAAAAACGCCCGCTTTATACATCGAAACGACTTTGATTCTTACATGAATTTAATAATATAAGACATCGGTGCGATCTTTTATATTTGAATATTCATATTCAATTCGCATTAAACGCAGAGAAATTACAGAATTTCATACAAATAACTTCATATTACTCAGGCATAAACCATACAACCATAAAGACATTGGTAACTATTATAAAAAATGGTAAGCAAATTAACCAATGCCGAACGCAATAAAAATAGCATAGGGAAATATGAACTCGCCGTTCTGAGGTCCGTGAGTGCAACTGTCGAATTTCCATACGCCTGACGCTATCCGGTCCATGTTCGGCATGCGGGGAACGATAAATCCTGCCGTCAAGCGGCGGGTCTATGCTGAACAGATGGATGTGGCGCTGCGACTGGCGCCCTTTACCGTCATCGTCGCCATGAGCGTTGTGTTCGTGGTGGCATTTGTCTTCTGGGATCGGGGACATAGCCTGTATCTGGGCAGCCTGGCCACCATCGTCACAATCATGACCGCCGCGTCGCTCTTTGCCTGCTGGCAATGGTACAAGGTGCCGAAGGTCAAGGAGCTCGGCTTCGCCGGCATAAAATACCTGATCATCATATCCGCGTGTTACGGCCTGTGTCTGGCCAGTATCCCGCTCATGCTTTTTCTGGAAGCCGATGCTTACCATAGGCTGCTGATCGCCTGTACGGCGGCCGGCCTGATGGCAACGGGTATCGGCGTTGCCGTGGTGCCGCTGGCGGCCATTGCCTATTCCGGCGCGATCATCACCGGCTCGTTCTTTGCCCTCGCCTCGACCGGCGAGGATTTCTTTCTTTTCATCGCGATTCTGCTGGCGATCTATGCACTGTTCATCCTCTTCACCATCGTGCACATGAGTAACCTGATTGTCATGCGCACGCTCGACCAGATCAAGGTCGAGCAGCAGAAGGAGGTTATCAGCCTGCTTCTCTACGATTTCGAAGAGAATGCCAGTGACTGGATCTGGGAAACCGACGCCGATCTGAAACTTCAGCATACCTCGCCGCGGCTGGCACAGATTGCCGAGAAAACCACCAAGCAATTGCAGGGCATGCCCTTCGCCCAACTGTTCAAGGTCGACCAGTCGCACGCCGAAGAGGCCGTGAAGGTCGGATCGATCTGGCAGGCCATTGAGAACCGCACGACCTTCCGCAACCACATCCTGCCGATCAATATAAAGGGCGAAACCCGCTGGTGGTCACTGACCGGCAAGGCCATCTTTGACAATGCCGGGCAGTTCTGCGGCTATCGCGGCGTTGGTTCCGACGTGACAGCGGCAAAACAGTCGGAAGACAAGCTGTCCTACCTCGCCCGCTATGACGTGCTCACCGACCTGCCGAACCGGACCCTGTTCTCCGATCAGCTCTCCGAGGCAACCAAGGAACTGGAAACGGGCCTCACCGGTTTTGCCGTTTTCTGCATCGACCTCGATGAATTCAAGACCGTCAATGACAGCTTCGGCCACGGTATCGGCGACCAGTTGCTGAAGCAGGTGGCCGAACGCTTGCGCAGCACATCGCCTGCCCGCTATATCGTGGCGCGCCTTTCCGGCGATGAGTTTGCCATTCTGGCACCCGGTGCGGGCCAGGCTGAAGCCACGGCGCTGGCGGAAGATCTCGTGCAGCGCGTATCGCAGCCTTTCTGGATCGACGGTATCCAGATCAACATTCATATCAGCATCGGCATCGCGCTTGCGCCCATGGACAGCGTCAGCGACATCATGCGCTGCGCCGATCTGGCATTGTACCGCACCAAGAACGAGGGCCGGAACAGCTATCGCTTCTACGAAGTCGAAATGGATGCACGGATCGAGGCCAAGCGGGCACTGGCAATGGACTTGCGCGGCGCATTGGCGCGGCAGGAATTCATTCTGCATTTCCAGCCGATCGTGTCGGCCATAACGCTCAAGACCGTCGGGTTTGAAACCCTTCTGCGCTGGAAGCATCCGGTGCACGGGTATATCTCTCCGGCCATCTTCATTCCGATTGCGGAAGAGACCGGCAACATCATTCCCCTCGGGGAATGGATTATCCAGGAGGCTTGCAAGACAGCGGTATCCTGGCCCGATGATATCCACGTGGCCATCAATATTTCCGCGATTCAGTTCCGTCATTCGGATCTGGCTTCCATCGTGCGCGATGCCCTGACAACCAACAAGCTGAAACCCAACCGCCTCGAACTCGAAATCACCGAATCCGTGTTCCTTGAAGCCAATGTCGCGGCGATTTCCCTGCTGCGGCAGTTCCGGGCGATGGGCGTAAGCATCGCGCTTGACGATTTCGGCACCGGCTATTCCAGCCTGAGCTATCTGCGCAAGATGCCGTTCGACAAGATCAAGATCGATCAGTCCTTTGTGCGCGATCTGCCGCACAACCGGGGAAGCCTTGCCATTATCCGTGCGGTGATGGGCCTTGGCGCCAGCATGGGCATGAAGATCACCGCCGAGGGCGTAGAGACCCGCGAACAGCTCGCCTGCCTGCAAAAGGAAGGCTGCGATCAGGTACAAGGCTTCCTGTTCAGCCCCGCCGAACCGTTCGAGAAGACCGCAGGCCTCATGTCCTTCGACCGCGACCGTTACGAGGTCGCCAGCTGAGGCACGGGCAATGGAAGCGGAAGGCGCTCAGGCCTGCCGCTTCGTCTTGTCCTGAACGGGCGGGCGATAGCTCGGTGACAGCCGAGAATCCTTCGGCCAGTAAGCCAGGAACCCCTTGATGACTTCGCCGGGAATATCGAGCGGATTGTACTGATCCCGGTCCACAAACATCAGCGACTGTTCGCCATGGCCGAGCAGGCCTTGCGCTGCGCTGTGGATTTCATGCTGCAGCGTGACGAATTTGCGGTTGTGCCGGGCGATCTTGATGCGAACGCTGATCTGTTCGAACTCCTTCGATTCCCGCCGGTAATCATGGGTGAAGGAGCGCGTGAGAATATAGAAGCGTGTCGTCGCCAGATCGAAATCCGGCATGCAGACATTGAAGAACAATTCGCGCGCCTTGCCCACCCAGCGCACATAATTAGCGAAGTAGACATTGCCGACCGAATTGGTGTCGTCATAGGTCGGTGTGAGGTGCATGACGAACCATTCGCCATCGAAACCATGCGATTGTGTTATTTCCTCGCCGCCGGATGCGTTTGTCAGCGGCGCGGCGCTCATCATGCGGATAGGCTGGTCGACGATTTCAACCGGTATCGCCTTTGAACGGGGACCGACCAATTCAACGATGACAGGCAAGGCGCCGATCAGCCCGATGAAAGGCGACAGGAACAGGAAGCCAGGGACAGGCTGGATATAACCGAGAACGAAGATCAGCGATGATCCGCAGCCGATGAGAAAACTCAGGACCGGATCGAATTTCGGTTTCGCGCCCAGTGCCTCGCAGACCAGATTGGCGGAGGCGCTGACGAAGAGCGTCGCGAAAGGCATCATGAAATACATGAGCGAAAAGTTTGCCGGTACTGCGGCATAGGCAACCCAGGTCGCGCCGATCAGCAGCCACAACGGCGACGAGGCAATACCATCGGGAATAAGCGCCAGCAGCGGGCTGTTGCTGCGCATGTTCTTGCCGCGCAGATACCAGTTCGTCGCGCAATAGAAACTGTCGACCGTCGACGTGAGCGCCGCAATCGTCCAGATCGCAAAGGCAATCGCCAGATAGGGGGCGCCGTTTTCTGCGGCCAGAACAACGGCCGCGGAAACCGAACCCTGCGCGCTCGGCAGCCCGTCCATGGAAATGATGCTGCCGATGGGGCCGACCGTCGATGCGATCGCCGCGTTGAGCAGAAGGAAACCGAAGAACAGCAATGCGCCCCCACCATAGGCGATGCCGACCGACCCGCCCTCGCGCTTGATATAGACGGCCCGCTGCCAATGCTGGATATCGAGCCATGGGCCAAGCAGGAAGCCGATCACCGTCGGCATGACAAGGCCGTAAAAACGCCCGTCGAACTGCTGGAGCGGGACACCGGGGTAATCCGATGTCTGCCGCAGGCCGAAAAGCAGCACGAGCCCGGCGGCAACACCGACAACGGTGTAGAGGATATGCAGCGTCTTGATCTGCTGCAGCGACAGCGCATGCCCGATGGCGCAGGAAGCCAGAAGCAGGAAGGCAACGCCTATTGTCGCGCCCTCACCCACAATTGGCTGCCACAAATAGGCGACGAAGCCGAAAATCGTCACCACGAGCGCCGCCATCTGGAACAGCAGAAAGACGCCGACATAGCGGTTCTCGATGTCTTTCATGATCTGGTCCGGCGTACGCTTGCTGCGGCCGAGAATAAAGCCGAACAGCCACAGACCGCCAACATTCGAGATCGCGAAACCGAAGAAACCGAGCCAGCCATAGGTCAGGGTGACGTGGATGGAATAGAAAAAACCCAGTCCCCACAGCCAGGACAGGCCAATTGTAGGCGCCCACATCAGATTTCGCACGAACGTCATATCTATCCAGCTTTACGAGAGTCGGTGATCGACAACACCAACTTTAATCCACGTTATTCGCTGTAATAAGTCAATGATCTGCTCTTCGCAGTTGCGGAAAGATTCAACATTTTTGCTTTCTTTCCCGTTGCGAATGCAAGCAGCCTTTGCCGGTATCTTTACCCAGCGAAACACCGGAAATACTGCGCGAATGCAGCCGTACACTCATAAAATCTGGTTGAAATGGCATCAAGACCGCCGGCGCGAAGGCGCCGGCAGTGTGTTGCCGGATCAAAGACCCGCGATCTTCCTGAGATCATCGACTGCGCCCGTACCGGCGGCAAGAACCGGTGCGCCCCTGGTCAGCGCATCGCCCTTTGCCGGGAATGGATGGTGCCAGCCGCCCGCTTCCTTGACGAGGCAGTAACCCGCCATGCAGTCCCATGCATGCATATAGGGTTCGTAATAGCCCACGAGACGGCCTGCCGCGACATAGGCCAGCATGAGTGCGCCTGATCCGTTGCGGATAAAATTACCGCCGGCCTCCAGCAGCTTTTCCACCAGCGCGGCAACGACGGCGGGGGTGACGTGATGATTGGCACCGATACCCGTCACCGCATTGCGAATGGTCTTGTCCGGATCAATGGCAAGTGCCTTGCCGTTCAAGGTCGCCCCCATCCCCAGCGCCGACGCATAGAGTTCGTCATTGCACGGGACATAGATGACTCCGACGACGATTTCCTCACCGCGCAGCGCTGCAATCGAAATGCACCAGGTCGGCATGCCGTTGACGAACGGGCTGGTGCCGTCGATCGGATCGACGACCCAGGTGAACCCGGAGGTTCCCGCGCTCACGCCATACTCTTCGCCAAGCACCGCATCAGCGGGAAAGGCCGCCGCGATGCGGGCGCGGATCAGTTCTTCCACTTCCCGGTCGGCAATCGAAACCACGTCCTGCGGATCGGCCTTGGTCTCGATGACCAGCCGCTCGCGCGCATTGAAATGCGCGAGCGCCACGGCGCCGGCTTCCACGGCCATTTCCTGGGCAAGAGCAAAACGGCCCTGCAACTCGGCTTCGGCATGCGATGTCATGATAGTCCTTTGAAAATGCAGTTTCAGTTGTTGATGATGGCGATGCCGCGATGGTGGAAGCCAATGCTGACACGGGTTGCGGGAGGAAGATTGCGGTCAACAGCCGGATCGACCACGAAGAGCGTTCCGGAGGCGGTTTCCACTTCATACTCGACGTGATCGCCGAGATAGGCAGCGTGCCGGATGCTTCCGGCGAAGGCACCATTGCCGCCGGGCTCCAGCGTGATCGCATTGGGCCGGACCGCGAGCTTCGCCGGTCCCGGCCGGGCGCTGCGGCCCGGTACGGCGTGTTCCAGCGTGCCGACACGGATGATGGCATTGCCACCGTCACTGCGCAGCACCTCACACGGCACCACATTGGCTTCGCCGATGAAGTCGGCGATAAAGGAGGAAGCCGGAGCCTCGTAAAGCTCGCGCGGCGAGCCCTGCTGGGCGATGACGCCCTCCTGCATGACGATGATCTGGTCGGACACCGCAAGCGCTTCTTCCTGATCATGCGTGACATAAACAGCCGTGAACCCGAGACGCTGCTGCAGCTCGCGGATTTCGGTGCGCACGCGGCGGCGCAGCCGCGCATCGAGATTGGACAGGGGTTCGTCCAAAAGCAGCACCTGCGGCTCCAGAACCAGCGCCCGCGCAACCGCCACACGCTGCTGCTGGCCGCCCGACAGTTCGGCGGGAAGGCGCTGGCCGTAGCCGGCAAGGCCAACCTGCTTGAGCCCCTCCTCCGCTTTTTCCCGTGCGTCGGATTTCTTCATGCCCGAGGATTCAAGGCCATAGGCGACGTTTTCCGCAACCGACATATGCGGAAACAGCGCGTAGGACTGGAACACCATCGAGACATCGCGCTCATTGGCGGGAAGCATGGTCACATCCTTGCCGCCGATCAGGATACGGCCCGCGGACGGATGCTCCAGCCCCGCCAGCATGCGCAGGGTCGTGGTCTTGCCGCAGCCGGACGGGCCGAGCAGCGTGACCAGCGTGCCGGGCTCGATCGTCAGCGAGAGATCGTGAATGGCCGTGAAATTACCGAACTGCTTTCTGACATTGGAGAAGACGACGGAGCCGGTGCGATGGGTGGTCATGATGCGGCCTTTTCTTGTGGAGCGGCGGAGGGAACGAAGGCTGTCGCAACGCGGTTTTCGCGGCGCAGTTTTCGTTCACCCACCAGAAGCTGGAAACAGGTGATGATGACGATCATGACGACAATCAGCATCGAGGAGTAGGCCACCGCCACACCGTACTCGCCGTTTTCGACGAGCCCGACAATATAGGAAGTCGCCATATTATATTCGGCACTTACAAGGAATATGACAGCGCTGATTGAGGTGATGGCGCGCACGAAGGAGTAGACCAGCGCCGCCACGATGGCCGGGCGGAGCAGCGGCAGGATCACCTTGCGGATGGTGCGGAAGCTGGTTGCCCGCAGCGTCAGCGACGCTTCGTCGAGGCTCTTGTCGAGCTGGCTCATCGCCGCCACCCCGCCGCGCACGCCCACGGGCATGTTGCGGAAGACGAAACAGGCGATCAGGATCAGCGCGGTGCCGGTCATCTCAAGCGGCGGCAGGTTGAACGCCATGATATAGCTGATGCCGATGACCGTGCCGGGAATGGCAAAGCTCATCATCAGGGCAAATTCGAAGACATTGCGGCCGACAAAACGCTGGCGCACGATGAGATAGGCCGTGAGCAGCCCGACGGCTGCGGTCAGCGGCGCTGAAATCAGCGCGATCTTGATCGTTGTCCAGAACGAATTCCAGGCAACGCCGGTCCAGGCAATGGCGCCATTGTTGAAACTGAAGGAGAACGCCCGCTGGTAATGTTCCAGCGTCAGCGTGTTGTCGAGCCCCCAGGTGCGCACGAAGCCGCCGAACAGGATCATGCCGTAGATGACGAGCGTGAACAGGATCCATGGAATGACAATGGCGTGGACGCCGATCGACAGGGAGCGCGGCAGGGCGATATGTGCGCCGGAATCACCCTTGCCGGTGACCGTGGCAAAGCTTTTGCCTGCCAGCCAGACGCGCTGGGCGAGAAACGCCGAGAGCGTGAAGAATAGGAGAATGATCGCAAGCACCGCTGCCCGCGACGGATCGTTCTGCGAACCGACGACGGCGAAGAAGATTTCCGTCGACAAAACGCCGTGGCTGCCGCCGAGCACCAGCGGATTGCCGAAATCCGCCATGCTTTCGATGAAGCCGATGAGAAATGCATTGGCGAGACCCGGCTTCATCAGAGGCAGGGAAACCCGCCAGAATGTGCGCCAGCGGTCGGCGCGCAAAGTCTGCGACGCCTCTTCCATCGACGGGCTGACGCCCTCGACGACGCCGATCAGGACGAGGAACGAGATTGGCGTGAATGACAGGACCTGCGCGATCCATATGCCGGTGAGGCCGTAGAGCCAGCGGCCGGGTTCGATGCCGAAAAGCTCGGACAATTGCTGCGTCACGACACCGGCGCGGCCGAACAAAAGAATCAGCGCGAGGCCGATGACGAAGGGCGGCGTGATGATGGGCAGGATCGTCAGAAGACGCAGGCCCTTCTTAAACGGAAACCGGGTGCGGGTGGCGACCAGCGCAAAACACAGGCCGAGAAGCGTGGACCCCGACGCGGCGAGGATGGCGAGGAACAGCGTGCGCCAGGCAATGCCGCAGCGGTTGCCGCCCACCACGCAATCCAGACTCCAGATCGACGGGTCCTGGATATTGCGCACGAAACCGGAAGGGTCGAACGAACCATCAACACTTTGAACCGAGCCGATGAGCATGCTGCCGACGGGATAGAACACGAAGATGGCAACAAGGAAGATGAGGAGCGCAATCGACGCGACGACAAAGGCGTCGCCGCGCAGCACGCCGCGTTCGGCCAGCCCGAAGGAGAACATCAGGACGAAGGACAGTGCGACCAGACCGGCGCCCGCTCCCATGGATGGCTGCCCGCCCGCAAGCGGCCCGAACAGGCTTTCGCTGATGCCCCATGTCCAGCCGGTGAAGCCGATGGCAAGTCCCTGCAGAACCAGAAAGACAATGCCCGCGGCCCCTGCGCCAACAAGCAGATTGGCACGCAGCGGCGACACCCGGAACGCCCGTGCAACCAGTCCCAGCGCGAACAACAGGGCAATGACGGCCAGCGGCCAGCGGCCATGGCCGGCGATCTGCACAAGGCCGGGCGCTTCCGCCGCACCGGACGGGAATTTGCCCAGCCAGCCTAGGCCGTAGAATCCGCTTTCGATCCTGTACCACGGCACAAGTGCAAACCCGGCAAGGCCTATGCCGAGAGCAATGTTCAATCTCCGGTCGCTACGTTCCATTGTGCTACCCAATACTGTCTTCAATGGTGGAAATGGCTGGCGTGCCCGCATGGAAATAGCGGGCACGCGAAACTGCTGAATTCAGGTCAATTGGCGCTGGCGCCGATTTCCTTGTCCCAGCGGTCAAGCAGTTCCTTGCGCTTGGCTGGATCGCCATAGGTCTTGAAGTCATAATCGATGAGCTTGATGTCTTCGAATTTCGGCGCCTCCGGCGGTACGACCGCCGCCTTGTTCGATGGCAGCTGGAAGGACTTTGCTTCCTTCATGTGCGACTGCACCTCGGCAGACAGCGCCCAGTCATACCATTTCTTTGCCGCATCGAGATTGCGCGCACCCTTGACGATCGACATGGAACCGATCTCGTAGCCCGTGCCCTCGCATGGCGCGACGGTTTTGACCGGAAAACCTTCGACGGTCTGGGCCACCGAATCGTGCATGAAGACAATACCGAGCGCCGTTTCACCGCGCGCCGCTGCCTTCACCGGAGCGGAACCGGATTTCGTATATTGCGAGACATTGGCGTTGAGCTTCTTCAGATAGTCATAGGCCTTGTCCTCGCCCATGATCTGCACCAGCGATGCGAGCGCCGTATAGGCTGTTCCCGACGAGTTCGGATTGGCCATCTGGATTTCGCCCTTGTAGGACGGATCGAGCAGATCGGCCCAGCACTTGGCTTCCTTCATACCCTTTTTCTTGACGATATCGGTGTTGTATCCCCAACCGAGCGCCCCGGCATAAACGCCGACGGTCTTGTAGCCCGAACTTTCCGCCTGCTTCTTGGCCCAATCCTGCAACTGGTCGAGCAGCGGCGATTTATATTCCTGCGTCAGGCCTTCCGATGCCGCCTGCAGATGCGGATCGCCGGTGCCCGCCCACCAGATATCGGTCTTGGGGTTGCGCGCTTCGGCGCGGATTTTCGCATAGGTTTCGCCCGACGACAGACGCACCATGTTGACCTGAATGCCCGTATCCTTCTCAAACATGCCCTTCATCAGCTCGCAGATGACAACATCGGCCGAGCAGATCAGATTGAGATTGTCCGCCGCACGCGCCTCCATCGGCATCATCGAGAGACCGGCGGCAAAAGCAGCAGCAATGGCAAAGACTGAACGCATGAATTTCTCCTCCCTGAAAAAACGGCACCTCCATGCCGCTGCTTGGTTTTGCAAGCGTGTGCAAAAGTTTCACAAGCAGACAGTTCATGTCAAGTCAGCTAAGGATATTTTCCCGATAAAATTTGAATGTATCCGGCTTGCAGAGATAGGCAATCGTGTGCAATCTATGGAAAAGCCGAATGTTGCCCGGGTGGAAATCTCGTTGAACAAATCATTCATCAGCGCCGAGGACGTTGCGAAAAGAGCCGGCGTATCGCGCTCGGCGGTTTCACGCACGTTCACGCCTGGTGCCAGCGTATCCGACGAGACGCGCCGCCGCGTGGTCGAGGCAGCCGATGCCCTCGGCTATCACGTCAATCAGCTCGCCCGCGGCCTGATGCGCAGCGAAAGCGGCATCGTTTGTCTCGTTGCCTCGGAAATGGACACGCCCTACCGCGCGCGACTGGTGCGGGAACTGTCCCATGCGCTGCAGAAGGCCGGCAAGGTATGCATGATCATCAACACGGACCGCTCCGACGGCAGTGTCGATGCCGCTCTGCGGCAGACGCTCAATTACCGGGCGGACGCCTCGATCCTGCTCTCCGGCCTGCCCGACAAGGCGATCACCAAACTCTGCCTCGACAGCGGGCAGCGCATTGTCCTGATCAACCGGGATGACGAGATCGAAGGGCCGTTCCGCATCAATCTCGATGACAGGCGCGCCGCGCGGGCCGCCGTCAATGCCTTCCTGCGTGCCGGCTGCCGCCGTCTGGCCTTTGCCAACTCGGCCGTCGGCACGCCAAGCCTGATGGCGCGCGAGCACGGTTTCATCGCCGCCGCCGCCGAATTCGGGCTGGAGGTGACGGTCATACGCCATGGCAATACGGTGTATGAGAGCGGGCAGCACATTGCCCGGATGCTGTTCACCGAAACCGCCCGCCCCGATGCGGTTTTCTGCGTCAACGATCTCATGGCGTTCGGGCTGATGGACAGCGCGCGTCACGATTTCGGCCTGCGCATTCCGGAGGAGCTTTGCGTCACCGGTTTCGACGACATCCCCCAGGCAGACTGGTCATCCTATGCGCTGACGACATTTGCCCAGCCGGTCGAAGACATCGTCAGGACCAGTGTCGCCTGGCTGACAAGCGGCACCGGCGATGTTGATGCCGCCAACCGGTCCGTTAATCTGCACGCGTCGATGATCTGGCGCAAAACCATCCGCACGCCGGGCCGGTAAATCCCTAATCCGTTGAAAAACTGCCCCAGACACGCACCCTGCCGCGCCCGGCGCGTTTTGCTTCGTAGAGAGCGCGGTCAGCCAGGTTCAACAACGCATCCGCACCGTCCTGAGTGGAGGGGGGCAATTGCGCCAGCGCGCTGATTCCGATGCTCACCGATGTTCGGCCAGCCGGAACATCCTCATGATCCAATTGCAGGCCGGCAACCGCCTCCAGCAAAGTCGCGGCAATATCCGCCGCCTCATCGACGCTGGCGCCGGGCAGCAGTGCCGCAAACTCTTCACCGCCGAAACGCGCGACAACGCCGGTCCCCTTCCCGATCACCCTGCTGAGGACACGCCCCACCTGCACAAGGCACCGGTCCCCGGCCAGATGACCATAGACATCATTATAGGCCTTGAAGTAGTCGATATCGATCATCAGCAAGGCCAGCGGCTGCCCGTCATCGCGCGCCCGCTCATATTCCCGCTTGAGCAGGCGGCTGAACTTGCGCCGGTTCGGCAGGCTGGTCAGATGATCGCTTTCCGACAGTTTTTTCAGTTTCCGGTTGGCTTCAAGCAGCTTGCGCTCCAGTTCCATCCGCAGCCGGACGGTCAGGGAAAGCTCTTCTTCGATCTGTTTCTGGCTGCTGATATCGACGCTGGTGGCAAGCAGCCGCAGCGGTGATCCATCGGGACCATATTCGACGATCTTGCCGCGGCTGAGTATCCACGCCTCGCCGCCGCTGCCGCGCTGCACCCGGTAAACCGCTTCGAAATGCGGCTTCCGGCCGCTGACGACATCTTCGAATGCCTCGATTGTCCGGGCCTTGTCATCGGGATGAACGATATCCCACGCCACAT